>NZ_JBHJVM010000005.1:265653-270824 GCF_042264825.1 Isoptericola sp. NPDC056134 | reverse complement strand
CGCCCTGCTGCTGAACGACCGCCCCCGCCAGACCCTCGACTGGGCCAAGCCCGCCGAAGCACTCAACCGCCTACTCTTGGCAGCCTGACGACGCGTGTTGCGACGACCGCTTGAACCCGCCGGCTTGCGGGTTGTCAGGGCCACGGGCGGGTTTTCATGGTCCTGGTCCTGACAACTCGGCGGGGCGGGTTAGCGTGGTCGGCCGTGAGCACCCCCACGGAACCCGGCACGACGGCGCACGAGGCCCGGCTCGCGCACGGCCTGCGCACCCGCCACCTGACGATGATGGGCCTCGGCTCCGCGATCGGGGCAGGCCTGTTCCTCGGTGCCGGCGTCGGCGTCGCGACCGCGGGCCCCGCCGTCCTGGTCAGCTACGCCATCGCGGGCGCGCTCGTCGTCCTCGTGATGCGGATGCTCGCCGAGATGGCGTCGGCGCTGCCCGCGTCCGGCTCGTTCTCGGTCTACGCGGAGGCGGCGCTGGGCCGCTGGGCCGGGTTCCTGCTGGGCTGGCTGTACTGGTTCACGCTGATCATGGTGCTGGGCGTCGAGGTGACGGGCGTCGCGGGCATCGTCAGCGGCTGGTGGCCGGACGTGCCGCAGTGGGTCGTGGCGGCCGTCGTCGTGGTGGTGCTCGGCGGCATCAACCTCGTGGGCGTGCGGCAGTTCGGCGAGTCGGAGTTCTGGTTCGCGGCGATCAAGGTGGCCGCCATCCTCGCGTTCCTCGTGGTGGGCGTCCTCATCGTCGTCGGCGTGATCCCGGTGACGGGCAGCGTGCTCGGCGACTGGGCCGCGCACGGCGGCTTCGCCCCGGCGGGCTGGGCGGGCATCGCGGCAGGCCTGCTCACCGTCGTCTTCGCGTTCGGCGGCATCGAGATCGTCGCGATCGCCGCCGCCGAGGCCCGCGACCCGCGCACCGCCGTCGCCCGCGCCACCCGCACCATCGTGTGGCGGATCCTGCTCTTCTACGTGGGCTCGGTCGCGATCATCGTCGCGCTGATCCCCTGGGACGACGCCGCGGCGCTGGAGTCGCCGTTCGTCTCCGTGCTGCAGCTCGCCGGGTTCGACGGCGCCGCACGGCTCATGGAGGTCGTCGTGGTGCTGGCGCTGCTCAGCGCGTTCAACGCGAACGTCTACGGCACGTCGCGGATGCTCTTCTCCCTCGGCCAGCGCGACGACGCGCCGCCCGCCACCACCCGGGTCTCGCGCCGCGAGGTGCCGTGGGTGGCGGTGCTCGTGTCCGTGTTCTTCGGCGTCGTCGCGGTGGGGCTCAACTGGCTGCTGCCCGCCCAGATCCTCACGATCCTGCTCAACGCGGTCGGCTCCGCGCTGTTCGTCGTGTGGCTGCTCATCACGATCTCCCAGCTGCGCCTGCGGCCGCGCCTCGAGGCCGACGCCGCGCGCGCCGGGGAGCCGCTGCGCCTGCGCATGTGGGGCTACCCGTACCTCACGTGGGTCACGCTGGCGGGTCTCGTCGCGCTGGCCGGGCTCATGCTCTCCGACCCGGCGGCGCGCGCCCAGCTCGCCGCCACCGGCGGGCTGGTCGTGGTGATCCTCGCGGTCTACGCCGTCACTCGCCGGGTGCGCGCCGCTCGCTAGCGAGGCCGTCGGCGCCGTCCGGGCCGGCGTCCGGCTTCGACGGCCGGATCGTGGGCACGTCGCCGACGATCGGGATGGGCCGGCGGTGGAACGGGAAGCCGTACCGGGTGACCAGGCCGGCGAGCGTCGTGACGCGGTTGCGGGGGCCGACCAGCGACATGATGTGCACGAACAGCCACACCAGCCACGCGAGCCCGCCGGTGAGCCGCAGCATCTTCGACGTCACGGGCAGGGTGATCTCGGCGATCGCGGCGCGGCGGCCTATGACCGCCATCGTGCCCTTGTCGTGGTAGCTCAGCGGCTCGGTGGCGCGGCCCTCGAGCAGCGCGAGGATGTTGCGCGCCACCTGCTGGCCGCCCTGGATGGCGGGCTGGGCGAGCTGCGGCAGCCAGTCGGGCGTCTCGGCGATGTCGCCGATCGCGAAGACGCCGGGCCGCCCCTCGACCTGCAGGTCGGGGCCGACGGCGATGCGGCCGCCCTTCCGGCGCGGCAGGTCCCAGTCGTCCACCTCGGGGTGCGGGCCGACGCCCGCGGACCACACCGTGAGGTCGGCGCGGATGCGGGTGCCGTCGGTGAGCACGACGGCGTCGGGCAGAACCTCCGCGACCCCGGCACCCAGGTGCAGCTTCACGCCGCGGTGTCCGAGCTCCTGCGCGGCGTACTCGCGCAGGCTCGGGTGGAACGCCTTGAGCAGCTCGGCGCCGCGCTGCACGACCGTGATCTCGAACGCGTCGCCGTGGATCTCGGGGTAGGCGGGCGCGAGCCCGGCGGTGCGCAGCTCCGCGAGTGCGCCCGCGACCTCGACCCCGGTGGCGCCGCCGCCCACCACGACGACGCGCAGGCCGTCGTCGGTCTCGGGCGTGAACGCGGAGTTCTCCAGCCGGATGAAGAGCTGGTCGCGGATCCGCAGCGCCTGCGACCGCGAGTACATGCCGAACGCGTTCTCCTTGGCGCCCGGGGTGTCGAAGAAGTTCACGGTGACGCCGTTGGCGAGCACGAGGTGGTCGAAGGAGACCGTCTCGTCGTTGGCCAGGCGGATGGTGCGCGCGTCGTGGTCGATGCCGACCAGGTGCTCGTGCAGCACCCGGAGGTTCTTCTGCTTCAGCCGCAGCCCGCGCAGCCAGTAGGTGACGTCGCCCGGGTTCAGCCCGCCGGTGGCGACCTGGTAGAGCAGCGGCTGGAACGTGTTGTACACGCGCCGCTCGACGAGCGTGACGCGCACCGGCGCCTTCGCGAGCGCCTTCACCACCGCGAGACCGCCGAACCCTCCACCGACGACCACGACATGGGGAAGGTTCTCGCTGCGCTCGCTCACGGGGACCACGGTAGGTGACCTGAGAGGATGCTGCCGTGCCCGAGCTCCTCGCCGTCTGCCGCGTGTTCGCCCTCCTGCCCGACGCCGGGACGGTGGGTGTGACAGCCATCGACAAGCGCCCCGTGGACGGGCGGGTCAAGGCCCGCCCGTACGGGCTGTACGCGGACGTGCAGGCGGACCGCGCCAACCACGGCGGCCTGGACCAGGCGGTGTACGCGTACTCCCAGGAGGACGCCGAGTGGTGGGGCGAGGAGCTGGGCCACGAGGTCACGCCGGGGCTGTTCGGGGAGAACCTGCGCACCCGCGGGCTCGAGGTGAGCCGCGCCGTCGTCGGCGAGCAGTGGCGCGTGGGCTCCGCCCTCCTCGAGGTGACGCAGCCCCGGGTGCCGTGCCAGACGTTCGCCCGCCGCCTCGACTCGCCGCCGCGCTGGGTGCGCCGGTTCACGCAGGCGAACCGGACGGGCGCGTACCTGCGCGTCGTCGAGAACGGCGACCTGGGCGCGGGGGACGAGGTCGAGGTGGTGCGCCGGCCGGCGCACGGCGTGACGCTGGCGGACTGGTTCGGGGCGTACAACCGGCTCGACGGAGCGCCCGTGCTCGCCGACGTCGCGAAGGCCCTGGTCGTGGCCCACGACGGCGGCGAGCTGCGCCTCAGCGACGAGCTGCGGGAGCGGGCGCAGCAGGCCCTGGATCGCTGACCGGCCCGACGCCGTACCGGTGCCCGGCGTAGCCCCAGACGGCGAGGGCGAGGGCGGGGCCCCAGAACCAGGCGGGGAAGTACAGGGCCCCGGCCCAGCCCATCAGGACGAGCATGGGGACGGCGGCGCCGCAGAGCATGACGGCGACGATCCCGCCGGGCACGATGGCGGCGGCCGGCGGCACCGGACGCCCGGCGCGAGGGCCGAACCAGCGCGGCAGGCGCTCGCCCCACGGGAGGATCAGGCCGAGCGTGAGGATGATGCCCATCCAGGCCCCGGACGAGAGCGACAGCCCCTGGATGCGGACGGCGAGGGGCAGGGTCTCGCCGGTGGCGAGCTGCGGCCACGGGGTCAGCCAGGTGAGCCGGACGAGGGCGTACGGCAACGGACCGAGCGCCGCGACGACCGTGAACAGGGTGCGGTGCCGCGTCACCCAGACCGTGGCCCGGCGCAGGGACCCGCGCCGCCAGGCGGCCACGAGGGCCAGCCCGGCCCAGGCCGACGCCGCCGCGAGCGGCAGCAGCACGGCGAGCAGGCCCCAGCGCTCCCGGGCGAGGCCGGCTGTGACGGCGCCGATCCACGTGCCGAACGCGTCGTGGACGAGGACGACGCCGACGACGGCGGCTGCGGCCGCGAGCAGCACGGGGATACGCCAGACGGGACGGGTGCGGAACACCTGCACCCCCGCCCAGGCGGCGAGGACCGGGACGGACAGGGCGACGAGGTAGCCGGCGACGCTGAGCGTCCCGGACCCCTGCGCGAGGAGCCCGAACACGAGCACCTGGACGACGGCGACCGGCGCGACGGCCCGGCTCGGCTGCTGTCGGGTCGCGAGCACGACGGCGGCCGTGGCGGTGCCGAACAGCGCGACCGCGAGCAGCAGCCAGGTGAGCGGCACCCCGGGCGCGAGCGCGTGCCCCAGCGTGTTGTCCGCCTCGCGGAACGGGTCGACGTCCGGCCGCGTGGCGAAGAACCCGAGCAGGGCCGCCGTCGCGGCGGACGTGACGAGCGCCGCGCCGGCGAACCGACGGTCCGGCGGCGGTGCCTGGGGGTTGCTGGTGTCGTCGCCGGCGTCGGGGCCGCGCCGGGGGAGTTCTCTGGGGACGGATGTGCTGGTCATCGTGCTGCCTCCGGTCGGGTGGGTGGGTGTGCTCCCACGCTCGCGCTGCCGCGCCGCGGGGGCTTCCCCCGTGCGGGGGAGCGACGTCCCCCGCGCACGGGAAGCTGTGCGGCCGACGTCGTCAAACCGCACCGACCACCCGATCGAAGGAGCCTGCGAGCCGGGTCCTCAGCCGATCCGCGCCTGCCCTTGTGGGGGTGGTCGCGAACCGCTACTCTCGAACACATGTTCGAAGACGACGGAGCGAGAGTCGCGCCGCCCGCGGCCGTGCACCGTCGTCCTCGGGCGCTCGGTTCCGGTGCGGCCTGTGCCCCGGTCGCGCCGGAACCGCCCTCGTCGGGGGGGGGGGGGGAGGAAGGAGGGGGGGGTGGAGGGGGGGAGGGAAGGAAAGAGGAGGGGGGGGGGGCGGGAGGGAGGAGGAGAGGTGGCATGGGGGAGGAGG
>NZ_JBHJVM010000005.1:155936-265643 GCF_042264825.1 Isoptericola sp. NPDC056134 | reverse complement strand
GCACGTCACGGCGGTGCGCGCGACGGTCCTCGAAAAGGCACTGGCCGGGCTGCTCCGGGACGACGGCGCCGACCGTGCGCCCGGCGAGCCTCGTGACGTCGTCGGCCGCCGGGTCACCGACCTTCGCTGGTCGCCCGATCGTGCGGTGCTCGACGGGAGGGTCCTTGTCGGCAGGGAGCTCGTCGGCGGAGCGGCCGGCCCCGACGACGGGCGCCCGCTGCTCGCCGTGCTGGACGACGCGGCCGCGGGCCCGGGCCTCGCCGGCACGCTGGCGGCGCTGGACGAGGCGGAGCTGGACGACTTCACGATCCTCGAGGTGCTGGCCGCCTGGGAGCGGGTCGCGGCGTGGGCGCAGGCGGGATCGGCGCGCGTCCTGGCCGAGATGCTGGAGCGCACGCGCGGGTCGTCGCGGCACGAGTTCGTGGCGGACGCCGTCGCGGCACGGCTCGGGCTGACCCGGCGCGCCGCGGCGCAGCTCGTCACGGTGGCGCACGGGACCGCCCGCCTGCCCGAGGTGGCGGACGCCCTCGCGGCGGGCGTCGTCGACCGTCCCAAGGCGGAGGCCCTGATCGACGCGGGCCGGCTGCCCGACGACCTCCGTCGCGAGGTCGTCGCCGGCGTGCTGCCCGATGCCGAGCACCTCACGGCGCCGCAGATCCGCGCACGCATGCGCCGGGCGGAGATCGAGGCGGACCCGGACGGCACCGAGGAGCGGCACCGCGCCGCGCGCGCCGAGCGCTTCGTCCGGCTCGAGCCGGTCGACGACGCGATGGCCTACCTCACCGCCTACCTGCCCGCGGACGACGCCGCCCGCGCGTTCGCCGCCATCGACGACGCCGGGCTCGCGATGCGCCGTGCGCCGGGGGAGACGCGACGGCTCGACGAGTGCCGCGCCGACGCCCTCACCGCGCTCGTCACCGGCAGCCTCGCCACCGGCGGGCTCGCGCCCCGAGAGGACACGACCGGGCCGGCCGTCACCGGAGGGCGGCCTGCCGTCGGAGGCTCGGCGACGCGCGGTGACGTGAGCGTGCCCCCGTCCCCGCGGCACCCGCACCCGCGGGCGGGCATCCGGGTCACGGTGGCGGCGTCGACCCTGCTCGGCTCGGACGACCTGCCGGCGATCCTCGCGGGGCACGGGCCGATCCCGGCGGCGATGGCGCGGGCGCTCGCGTCCGACCCGGACGCCGTCTGGCAGCGCCTGTTCACCGACCCGGCGAGCGGCGTGCTGACGGACCTGTCGTCCCGCTCCTACCGCCCGAGCGCGGCCCTGCGCGCAGCCGTCGTCGCGCGGGACGTCACGTGCACGTTCCCCGGCTGCCGGGTGCCTGCCGCGACGTCCGACCTCGACCATGTCGACCCCTACGACCCCGCGTCGGACGACCCGCAGACCCACGGCGGCAACCTGCACGCGCTGTGCCGCACCCACCACCGCGCCAAGACCGTCGGCGGTTGGCGGGCGGAGCGGGACCCCGCGTCCGGCACGACCCGCTGGACGTCGCCGACGGGGCACCGGTTCGACCGGCCGCCCATGGTCCACGGGCTACCGGACCAGATCCCGCCAGACCAGATCCCACCGGTCGGAAGGCACGACGTGGTCCAGAGCACTGACGAGGGCCCGTGGCCGCCGTTCTGAGCCGGCCGCGATCCGCCGGGCAGGCCCACGGCGCTGCGTCATGTCGCGGCGCTACCCCGTCCCCCCGAGTTCCACGAGGCCCGACTCGTAGGCCATGACCACTGCCTGCGTCCGGTTGGTCGCAGGGAGCTTGGTCAGCACGTTCCCCACGTGGGTCTTCACGGTCTCCACGGTCACGTACAACCGAGCACCGATGTCCTGGTTGGAGAGCCCGGCGGCCATGAGTCGCAGCACGTCCAGCTCCCTGGCTGTGAGCGCCCGCTCCGGGCCTGTCCTTGCGGCGGTGGGACGCGCTCGCGCCAGCCGTCGGACCGCTTCGGGGAACAGCAGGCTGTCCCCGGAGACCACGAGCCGCAAGGCTGCCGCGATCCGCTCGGAGGGCGCCCGCTTCAGCAGGAACCCGTCCGCGCCCGCGGCCAGTGCGTCGTAGACGTACTGGTCGTTCTCGAAGGTCGTCACCACGACGACCCTGGGCGGCGCCGGCGCCTCCTGGTGCAGTGCCGCGTCGCGCACCACGGCATCACGGAGCGCGACCGTCGCCGCGATCCCGTCCATCACCGGCATGCGCACGTCCATCAGGACCACGTCCGGGCGGAGCTCCAGCACCAACGGCACGACCTCCGCGCCGTCCGCGCCTTCCCCCACCACCTCGATGTCGGGCTCCAACGACAACAGGGCCCGCAACCCTCTCCGGGTGAGCTCCTCGTCGTCCACGATGAGTACGCGCACGCCCTCACCCCCGCCCGGTCGGCAGGGGCAGGCGGGCCGAGAGGAGCCAGGCCGGCCCGTCCGGTCCGTCGGTCGCGCCGAAGGTCACCGTTCCGCGCAGCGTGCGCACCCTCTCTGTCACGCCGGCCAACCCGTGCCCGCCACCGGGCCGCACGTCCTCCGGCGGCCCGGGCTCGGAGCGTCCGGGCCGGCTGGCCGGCACCGGCATCGGGTTCGCCACCTCGATCTCCAGCTGCCCGCCCGGCACGGCGGCCGTCACCCGCACCGTCACGCGGACCGGCGTCCGTCGCGCATGCCGCATCGCGTTCGTCAGCCCTTCTTGGACGATCCGGTACGCCTCTTTCGAGATCGTCGCCGGGACCGACGTCGCGTCGGGCCCGAGCTCGGCGTGCACGGCAGCCCCGGTCCGCCGCACGTGGTCGAGGAGCTCCGGGAGGTCGGCGAGCGTCTTCGGGGACCGACGCGGAGAGGTGGATCCGTCGCGCAGCAGCCCGAGCGCGTAGTCGAGGTCCTCCAACGCCACCCGCGAGGTCTGCTCGATGCTCGCCATCGCCGCCTTCGCCACGTCCGGCTCGAGGTCCACCATGCGACCGGCCACGGCCGCCTGGATCGTCGACGCCGTCAGGGTGTGCCCGATCGAGTCGTGCAGCTCCCGCGCCAGACGGTTGCGGTCGGCGAGCACCGCAGCGCGCTCCTCGGCCGCCGCGACGAGGTCGTCCTGTCCCGGGCCGAGGAGCCGCGGCGCGCATGCCCGGAGAGCCGCACCGAGGGCGGCGGTCGCGGCGGCACCGAGGACGCCGCAGCACAGCGCGAGCACGACCGTCCACGCGCCGGCAGGCCCCGCCGGGACGGTCACCTGTCCGCGCAGGAGCGCCATGCTCCCACCCCCGTCGAGCCACACGAGGAGGGGAGTCGCGGCGGTGAGGACCAGCAGAGAGCACACGCCGCCGGCGAAGCAGGCGGCGACGGCGTGCACGAGAGCCCACACACCGGTCCCCACCTGCCGACCGCGGGTGCGCCGCACCACGCCCAGGCTCGTGCCAAGCAGCCGGTCGGTCAGGCGGACGTAGCCCTCGTGCGCGACCGGGGCCAGTCCGACGGCGACCAGCAGGGCCGCCCAGACGACCGCGAAGACGAGGAGACGTCCGGTCGGAGGCAGCGGGACGGCGAGCGCTGCGACGAGCGCGAACGGTGTCGGTAGCACGGCGAGGGCGAGGCCGCCGAAGGTGTAGCCCGCGGAGCGGAGCGCGGCAGGCCCGAAGAGGCGGTGGGTCAGGGTCGGCACGCGCCAAGTCTCGCCGTCGACGACCGGGTGCACCTCCCCCAGGAGAGGGAGGTGCGGCCCCCCACCTTCGGGCGACGGACACCTCGCCCCCGCTCGGGATTCCCGGGGTGCCTCTCGAGGCGACGATCGATCACGTCAACCTCCTCGTCAGATCGGACCGAGCTTCCCCATGCCCTCGCCCCCTCGTGCTTCCTCCCGGACCCGCGGACTCGCCTGGTTCCTGCTGCTCGCCTTCGTCCCTGCCTGGGGATACGTGCTCGTCGCACGGCTCGTCCTGGGCTGGTCCGTGGTGGACCCGCTGGTCCAGCTCCCGTTCGCCTTCGCCCCGGCCGTGGCGGCCGTCGTCGTGCGGCGCTGGGTGACACGTGAGGGCTTCGCCGACGCAGGTCTCCGGCCGCGCTGGCGCACGGCCTGGCCGCACTACCTGATCGCCTGGTGGGGGCCGCTCGCGCTCACCGCCGGGACCCTGGTGACCGCCGCGATGCTCGGCCTCTGGGCGCCGTCGTCGAGCATGGCCGACGGGAGCGGCGCTCCCTGGTGGGTGACGGTCGTGGGCCTTCAGGTGCTCGTCCTCGTCCTCACCCCGCTGTACTGCGGCGAGGAGTTCGGCTGGACCTCGTACCTGCGGCTGCGGCTGGCGCCGCACCGGCCCTGGGTGTCCACCCTCGCGACCGGTCTGATCTGGGCGGTGTGGCACTACCCGCTGGCATTCCTGGGGTACGTCGAGTTCTCGCACGTCCTCCTGGGTCTGGCGGTGTGGACGGCGTCCTTCGTGCTGCAGGAGATCCTGCTGACCTGGCTGCGCCTGCGTTCGGGGACGGTCTGGACGTCGAGCCTCGCCCATGCGGGCAACAACATGGTGCTGTCCTTGCTGACCGCGACGACCCTGTCCGCGGACGAGGGAGGCCCGCTGGACGGCATCGCGGTGACAGCGTTGACCCTGGTCCCGATGGGCGTCGCCTGCGCCTGGATCGTGCTGGCTCGCCCGCGGTACGGGAGCCGGGGGCGGCGCGGGTAGCGCCAGCGCCGCGTGGACCGCCTGGATGAGGAGGTGGTCGAGGCGCCGGTTGGTGAGGCTCGCTCAGCGGCGGCGCCCGCGCGGCGGCTCGGTCGGCGGCCACTCGCCGTCGTCGGAGCCGTCGTCGGCGTGGTGCAGCAGCTCCTGCAGCTGCACCTGCACCCGCTCGACGCGGGGGACGTCGCGCAGCACCATGCCCGCCTTCTCGGTGGCGTCGGAGACCTGCAGGGTGCCGCAGCCGAGCAGCCGGTCCAGGAGGTCCTTCTCGAGCGCGACGTCGTTGATGCGGTAGAGCGGGATGTCGCGGCCCACCCGTGTGACGATCCCGGACCGCATGGCGATGCGCTTGGTGGTGACGGTCCACGAGGTGGTGCGCCACTTCAGCCACGGCACCAGCACCCACACGACGGCGACGACGAGCAGCAGGCCGAGCACGATCCATCGCACCACGTCGTCCATGGGGACGACGAACGAGAACGCGGCGGCGACGAGCAGCAGGAGCAGCAGCAGGAACGGCCAGACCACGGCCTTCGCGTGCTCGTGCAGGTCCATGACGACGCGCTCGCCGTCGATGAGGTCGTCGTCGTTCAGGGCCATGGCGCACATCGTGCCAGACCGGGCACCGGGGACGGCGCGGCTTCTCGCCGGCGGATCAGACGTGCGGCGGCAGGTTCCAGCCCTCGATGGTGCGCAGGTCGTGGCCGTACCCGAGCTGGCAGATCGCGGCGGTGCCGAGCTCGAGCCGCGACCCCAACCGCGGGTCGATGCCGAGCCAGGCGGTGGCGAGCACGCGCAGCAGGTGGCCGTGCGCCACGGCGAGCACGTTCCCGCCGTCCTGCAGGGTCGCGTCGGCGCGCTCCACGAAGCGCCGGGCGCGAGCGGCGACGTCCTCCAGCAGCTCGCCGGGGCGCCCGTCGCCGTGCTCCGGGTCAGGCGGAAGCACGCGCACGCCGTCGTCGAAGATCTGGAACGGGTGACCGAGGAGGTCGCCGACGTCGGCGCTGGTGCGGCCGTCCACGGGCCCGTAGTCCCACTCGGCGAGGTCGGGGTCGACGACGGCGTCCGGGTGGCCGGCGAGCGCGGCCGTGCGGCGGGCGCGCTCGAGCGGCGACGTGTAGACGGCGGAGAACTCGATCCCCGCGACGGCTCGCCCCGCGGTGCGGGCCTGCTCCTCGCCGGCGGGGGTGAGCGCGACGTCGGTGCGGCCGGTGTGCTGGCCGCTCACGCTCCACTCCGTCTCGCCGTGGCGCAGGAGCACGAGCTGGGGGTCCTTGCTCGGCACGAGAGGCATGCTCCGAGCATCACGCAGACCTGCGACGACGGCACCCGGACGGCCTGGGGAGGGCGCTGTGGACGGGCTGTCCAGGAACCGTCCAGAGTTCGCTAGGGTGTCGTCGCCGTCACAGGACCGTCACATCTTCATCACTCGCCACTCGGGGAGGCCGCCCGTGCTCGTCTTCGTTCTCATCGGCGCCGCAGGGATGGTCCTGCTGCTCGTGTCGCTCCTCGTCGGCGACCTGGTCGACCTCGGCGACGGGGCGCTGTCGGGCACGTCGCTCGGGGTCGGCGCGGTCGTCTTCGGTGCGGTGGGCACGATCGTCGTCGCCAACGATCTCGCGACGTGGATCGCGTACGTGGCCTCCGCGGTCGTCGGCCTCCTGGCCGTCGTCCTGGCGCAGGTGCTGGTGCGGCGGCTCGCGGCGAGCGACGACGGCGTCACCGTCTCGCTCGTGGGCGCGCACGGCACGGCGACGACGGACGTGACGGCGGCCTCGGGCGAGGTCTCCCTCGACGTCCCGAGCGAGCTCGAGCGTCGCCTGGCCCGGTCCGACGAGCCCATCGCGGCCGGGTCCCGCGTCGTGGTGCTCGAGCACTCCGGCTCCACCGTGCGTGTCGGGGTCCCCGGCCCGCAGGCCCGCTGAACCCTCCCCACGACCGGAAGGAGACGCGCTCCGGCGCGCACCATGTTCGACTCGACCGACAGCAGCTTCATCACCACGATCGCGGTGCTCGCGCTCGTCGTGGCGTTCCTCGCGGTGGGCATCTTCGTCGCCCAGCGCATCCGCCGGGTCCCGCCGAACCAGGCCCTCGTCATCGTCGGCCGTGGTGCCGGCAAGAAGGAGACGGCAAGCCAGAGCCAGCGCGTCGTCATCGGCGGCCGCACGTTCGTCTGGCCGATCCTGCAGCAGGGCTTCGCGATCTCGCTCGAGCAGCGGCAGATCGGCATCACCGTCGAGGGCGTCGACAAGAACCGCATCAAGATCGCTATCAAGGCGTCGATCAACTTCAAGGTGCGGGGCGACGACGAGGGCGTGCGCCGCGCGGCGCAGCGCTTCCTGTCCCAGCAGGAGATGCTCACCGAGATCATCAAGGAGTCCCTCGAGGGCTCGCTGCGCTCCATCGTCGGCGACATGACGATCGAGCAGATCATCTCCGACCGCAAGGGGCTGTCGGACCGCGTCGTCGAGTCGACCAAGACCGACCTGGCGGAGCAGGGCCTGCAGGTCGACCTGCTCAACATCTCCGACATCTCGACGCCGGGGTCGGACTACCTCTCCAACCTCGGACGTGCGGAGGGCGCCCGTGCCCTGCAGGTCGCGGAGGTCTCCGAGGCGGAGGCCCGCCGGGTCTCCGAGTTCGCCGTCATCGAGGCGGCCGAGCAGATCGCCGAGCGGCAGAAGGCGCTCGACCTCAAGAAGGCGGTCATCAAGGCCGACACGGACCGCGCGAACGCCGAGGCCGAGGCCGCCGGGCAGCTCGCCCGCGCGGAGCAGGACCGGCTCGTGGCGCAGCAGGAGCGCGAGGCGCTGGCCGAGCAGGCCCGCGTCACGCAGGAGCGTCTCGACATCGAGATCCGCAAGCCTGCCGAGGCGAAGGCGTACGCCGAGGTCCAGGAGGCCACCGCCCGCCGTGACGCGGCGAACGCCGCCACCGAGGCGGACGCCTTCAAGCGCACCACGATCGCCGAGGCGAACAAGACGGCGGCGATCCAGGACGCCGAGGCCTCGGCGACGGCGGTCCGCCGCGCCGGCGAGGCGGAGCGCGACCGGCAGATCGCCCTGGCCGCCGGTATCAAGGCGGAGGGCGAGGCGAAGGCCTTCGCCGTCGAGGCCGAGGGTCGGGCCGAGGCCGTCGCCACGGACGCCAAGGCCGAGGCGCTGAAGAAGTACGGCGAGGCCGCCCTCGTGCAGGAGCTCATCGAGCGCCTGCCCGAGATCGTCCGTGCCGCGGCCGAGCCGATCGGCTCGATCCAGGGCATGACCGTCGTCTCCACCGACGGCGCGTCGGCGGTGACCAAGACCGTGGCGTCCGTGCTCGGCGAGGGCCAGGGCGTCGTCAAGCAGCTCACCGGGGTGGACATCCACCAGCTCATCGCGGGCATCGCGGGCGGGCAGCTGCCGACGAAGTCGGAGGAGACCGCGCCGCTCAACTGACGCCCCGTCGTTCAGAGGCGTCTGCGACGCACGACACGCCCCGCCTTGGGAATCGCCTCCCGCGGCGGGGCGTTCGTGCGTACGTGACCACCATCGAGAACGCCCCCCTCAAGGTCGACGTCTGGTCGGACGTCGCGTGCCCCTGGTGCTACATCGGCAAGCGCCGCTTCGAGTCCGCGTTGCAGCGGATGGCGGAGCGGGACGGCGCCGCCCCCGAGGTGGAGGTCGAGTACCACTCGTTCGAGCTCTCGCCCGACACCCCCGTCGACTTCGAGGGCACGGCCACGGAGTTCCTCGCCGACCACAAGGGCATCCCTCTGGAGACCGCCCAGCAGATGCAGGACCAGGTGACGGCGCTCGCCGCCGCCGAGGGCCTCACCTACCGGATGGACCAGGTCCGGCACACCAAGACGCTCAAGGCGCACGAGCTGCTGCACCTGGCCAAGGCGTTCGGGAAGCAGGACGAGATGAAGGAGCGCCTGCTGCGCGCGTACTTCACCGAGGGCGAGCACGTGGGCCACGTCGAGGACCTCGCGGACCTCGCCGCCGAGGTCGGCCTGGAGCGCGAGGCCGTCGTCGTCGCGCTGAACGCCGGCACCTACGCCGAGGCGGTCGCGGACGACATCGCCCGCGCCCGCGCGTACGGCATCAACGGCGTCCCGTTCTTCGTGCTCGGCGGCCGGTACGGCGTGTCCGGCGCGCAGGACCCCGGCGTCTTCGTCCAGGTGCTCGACCAGGTGCTCGCCGAGGCCTGAGCCGGGCGAGCGAGGCGCATCTCACACCGCCAGCCCTGGCTGTGAGACGCAGTATCACCGAGAATCGAGGCCAGCCCGCACCGTCGCGGGGCGTCGCGGTCTCGGGCCCACCACGCCCGGTCGTACCGCGGCAGTGGTTCCGTTGGAGGAGAAACATGAACGACGCCACCGAGAGCTCGTACCGCTCGATCGCCAACCCGCGCCGCACCACGCTGATGACCGTCAGCGCGGCCGAGGCGGCGGCGCCCCACCACGGCGCGGACGAACGTCCGCTGCAGCTGCTGGGCGACGACGGCGCGGTCTGCGTGGACGGCGTGTGCAGCCTGCCGGACTGACCGGCTACATCGCGCGGTAGTCCGCGATCGACAGCCGCGGGCCCCGGCGCGGGGCCTGCGGCCTGCGGTCGAGGAACAGCAGCCGCACGACGCGGTGCCGGTGGGGCGCGTACGGCGCGAGGAGCCGCAGCATCCCGTCGTCGTCGGTGCGCTCGCCGGTGAGAGCCCAACCGACCGCCGCGGCGAGATGGAAGTCGCCCACCGACACGGCGTCCGCGTCGCCGAGAGCGCGCTGCGCCACCTCGGCCGACGTCCACACCCCGACGCCCGGCACCTTCTCGAGCCGGGCACGCGCCTCGTCGGCCGGCATCCCGACGGCGTCCTCGAGCCGCGCCGCGACCTGCGCGCACCGCACCGCCGTCGCCGCGCGTCGCGGGTCGACCCCCGCGCGGTGCCAGTCCCACGTCGGGACGGCGGCCCAGCCGCGCGCGGACGGCACCACCGTCAGGCCGTGGGGGGCGGGCCCCGGGGCGGGCGAGCCGTGCCGGGCGACGAGCCAGCGCCACGCCCGGTGCGCGGTCACGACCTGCACCTTCTGCTCGAGGACGGCCGGCACCAGCGCCTCCAGCACCCGCCCGCTGCGGCACATCCGCAGCCCCGGCGTGCGCCGCGCGACGTCGTGCGCCTGCGGCGGCGGGACGAAGTCGGAGGCGTCGTCCGCCTCGCCCAGCAGCTCGGGCACGGCGTCGGCCGCCTCCCGTGCGCCCGGGCCCCAGTGCTGCACCACGGCGGAGCGCGGTCCCGTCGCGACGAACCGCTGCGTCACCGGTCCGGTGCGCACCAGCGTGGTGCGCCACACGGCGCCGTCGGGGGTGCGCCGGAACGTGGGGTCGTACGCGCCGTGCCGCAACGGGCCCAGCGTCAGCGCGAGGTCGAGCGGCCTGTCCGAGGCGTGCTCGACCGTGACGTCGGCAGCGGCCGGGCGGGCCGTCACGTCCGTGCCGGTCGAGGCCGCGCTGGTCAGGGGGGTCGTGCTAGTCAAAGAGGGTTCCGAGCTCCCAGCCGGTGTCGCCGCGCGCGCCGACGGGCGTGGCCTCGGCGAACCCTGCGTCCCGCGCAGGACGTCCCGCCGAGCGGTCCGCGCCGTCCTCGCGCGGTGAGGTGCTCGCGCCGGCGTCCTCCGAGAGCAGCAGCTCGTCGACGCCGCCGCGGCCGGCCGCCCAGTCCTGCGCGGCGAGGCCGGCGAGCTGGTCGGCCCGCTCGTTGAACGGGTTGCCCACGTGGCCGCGCACCCATCGGAACCGGACCGGGCCCCTGCGGCCGGTGATGGCGGCGTCGATGGAGCGGATCAGCTCGAGATTCTTCACGGTGTCGCCGGACGCGGTGCGCCAGCCCTTCCGCTTCCACCCGTGGATCCACTCGGACGCGCACCGGATCGCGTACTGCGAGTCCGACTCGATGAGGAGCGGCTCTGCCCCGGGATGCGCCTCGATCGCGCGGAGGAGCGCGGTGAGCTCCGCGACCTGGTTGGTGCCGGACGCAGCGCCGCCCGAGTCGAAGCGGCCGCCCTCGTGGGCGATCCACGCCCAGCCGATCGCGCCCCCGGGATTACGGAGGCACGAGCCGTCAGTGCTGACAATGATCACGCCGGAGTCTCCCAGTGTCCGAGCCCCTGGTTGCCGCCCCCATTGTGCCCCGAGCCGGTGACACTCGGGGCCGCGTCCACGCCGTCGCCCGCCGAACGAGGAACCCGCAGGCTGCGGACGCCCGAAAACTCGGGCGCGCGGCCCCGGAAGAGGGCGCGGCTCCGCCCGGAACCCACGAGCGGTCCGCGGCGGTGATCATGGCGGCATGACCGACGGCACCGCTATGCCTGGAAGTGGCATGCCCGGAGACCGCATGCCCGAGAACGATCGGCCCTCGCGCGACCAGCCCGCCCGGCGCCCGGCCGACATCCGCAAGTGGCGGCGCTACCTGGCCGACGAGCGCGCCGAGGCCGCCACCTACCGGGACCTGGCCCGGCGACGCACGGGCGAGGAGCGCGCGATCCTTCTCGCGCTCGCGGACGCCGAGAGGCGGCACGAGCAGCACTGGCTCGACCTCCTGGGCGACGACGTCGGCCGGCCGCTGCGCGGTGACCTGCGCACCCGCATGCTCGGCCTGCTCGCCCGACGCTTCGGCGGCGTCTTCGTGCTCGCGCTCGCGCAGCGGGCCGAGGCGCGGTCGTCGTACGACGCCGACGAGCACGCGACCGCCACGATGGCGGCGGACGAGCAGATCCACGAGGAGGTCGTGCGCGCGCTCGCCTCCCGCGGCCGCAACCGGATGTCCGGCACGTTCCGCGCCGCCGTCTTCGGCGCCAACGACGGCCTGGTCTCGAACCTCGCGCTCGTGCTCGGCATCGGCGCCTCCGGCGTCTCGTCGCAGACCGTGCTCCTCACCGGCATCGCGGGGCTGCTCGCCGGTGCGCTGTCCATGGGCGCCGGCGAGTTCGTGTCCGTGCGCTCGCAGCGCGAGCTGCTCGAGGCGTCCACGCCCGACCCGAAGAGCGCCACCGTGCTGCCGCACCTCGACGTCGACGCCAACGAGCTGGCGCTCGTCTACCGCGCCCGTGGCATGTCGTCCGACGAGGCGCAGGGCCGGGCCGACCGCGTGCTGGCCGGCCTCGCCGCGACCGGGACGCTCGCCCCGGAGGTGCTCGACGACGAGCGGGACGGCGAGCCCGCGCCGGCCCCGGTCGTCGAGCAGGACGACGACCTGGAGACGCACGGCACCGCCTGGGGCGCCGCGATCTCGAGCTTCTGCTTCTTCGCGTCCGGCGCGATCATCCCCGTGCTGCCCTACCTGCTGGGGCTCACCGGCTTCCCGGCGATCGCCGTCGCAGCCGCGCTCGTGGGCGTGTCGTTGCTGATCACGGGCGCGATCACCGGGCTCCTGTCGGGGACGTCGCCGTGGACGCGCGCGCTGCGCCAGCTCGCCATCGGGTTCGGTGCCGCTGCCGTCACGTACGCGCTCGGCCTGCTGTTCGGGACGTCGGTGGCCTGACCCGCGGGTGAAATCTCGCCCGCTGCTGTTGCGGGACTGTTGCTCGGGCGTCACAGTGTGATCTGGGTCATGACCGAGCAACCCGTGACCCCGCGTGGCATCGAAGGGGGCCGAGTGACACGCAGCGTGGACCGTGCTCCGGCGGCAGGACGCCGCCGGCGCTGGCTCGCGCGCGTGGCCGGGACGGCCGTCGGGCTCGCCGGGGCGGCCGCGCTGAGCGTCACCCTCGCCGGGGCAGCGTCCGCCGACGACGGCGGGGACGAGGGCCCGTTGGCGTCCGTCGTCCGGTCGCTCATCGACCACGACGACGACCGCGCGCGCGGCGACGGCGAGCCTCGCCAGGAGGAGCCGGCGCAGGCACCGGCCGAGGAGCCGGTCGGCCAGGAGAAGGCGGCGCCCGAGCCGCCTCGGAGCGAGCCCGCCGACATCGAGCCCGCGGCGCAGGCACCGGTCGAGGACGCCGCTCGCGCGAAGCCCGCTCCCGCGAAGCCCGCTCCCGCGAAGCCCGCTCCCGCGAAGCCCGCTCCCGCGAAGCCCGCTCCCGCGAAGCCCGCTCCCGCGAAGCCCGCGGTCGAGAAGGGCGCGGTCGAGAAGGGCGCGGAGGAAACGCCGGACGCCGAGACCCCCGACGGTGCAGAGGTGGACGCCGAGCGGGACGTGGCAGAGCCGGACGTCGTCGAGCCTGACGCGGACGAGGCCAAGGCTGTCGACGGCGAGCGGTCCGCCGAGCCTCGTCCCGACGCCGTGCGCGACGCGGTCGACGAGGCCGTCGCCCCCGTCCGTGAGAAGGTCGAGCGGCTGCACAAGGCCGTGCACGACGAGGTCGTCGCGCCCGCCGAGGAGGCGGCCGAGCGGGTGGCCCGCGAGCTGACCGGCGAGGCGGAGCAGGCGGCCGGGGAGATGACCGAGGCGCCGGCCGAGGAGCCGGCCGCGGAACCGGAGGGGCAGCCCGAGCGACCCGCCCGCGGCGAGGACGCCCCGTCCGAGCTGCCGGGCACCTCGCCCGCACCTGTGGACGTGGCGCCGGAGGCGGCCGATGCTCCTGCCGGCGAGCCCGCGGAGCGGGAGACGATGCTCGAGCCGGTGGCTCGCACCGTCGAGGCGGTGACGACCCCGGTCCGTGCGGTGACCGATCCGGTCGGCGCGCTGATCGAGGGGATCGTCACCCCGCTGTCGCCGGTGGTCGACCCGGTTGCCGGTGTGGTCGAGGAGGTCACGACGCCGGTCGGCGCGGCGCTCGAGCCCGTGACGGGTGCGGCCGCGGAGACGCTGGCCCCCGTGACGGACGCGCTGTCGCCCGTGCTGGTGCCGGTGGGCCGGGTGGTCCACGAGGTGACGCGCCCGCTCGCCCCGGTCACGGACGGCGTGGGCGCCGTCGTGGCGCCGGTCCTGACGACCCTGGACCCGGTGCTCGACCCGGTGGTCGGGCTGGTGACGCCGGTGACGGACTCCCTCGAGCCCGTCGTCAGGCCGGTCCTCGGCGCCGCGGCGCCGGTGGTCGACGCCCTCGCGCCCGTGGTCGAGCCGGTCGGCGGTGCGCTGCAGCCCGTCGTCGAGCCGGTCGTGGACGCGGTGGCCCCGGCCGTCGGTCCCGTGCTGGAGCCGGTGCTGGAGCCCGTGCTCGACCTGCCCGCCCCGGTCGACGGGGACGCGGCCACGGCCACGGTGCCCGAGCCGTCGGTGACCGGTGCGTCGACGTCCGACGTCGTCCCGGCCACCGACCCGGCCGCTGCGCCCGGGCCGGTCGTCCCCGCGGCGCCCGCCCTCGCCCCGCCGGCGCCGGCCGCCCCCGTGCTCGACGCGGCCGCGGCTGCCGAGGAGCTGCGGAGCGCGCCGTCCGAGCGGGAGAGCGTGCCCGGCACGCCCTCGGCACCCGCCGCGAGCCCGGCGTCGTCGGGCTCTTCCTCGACCACCCGTGTGTCGTCGGGCGGCGACGCCGCCGCCGACCTCGCGGGCCGCACGAACCTGACCGCGCGGGCGTGGATCGTCCCCGCGGGCGACCAGCTCGACCGTCTTCCCGCGGTCGCCTTCGACATCCCCGTCTCTCCTGCCTGACGTGGTCGCGTCGCGCCCTCACGCGCGACAGCGACCGCGGGCGGCGTCCGCCACCCGCGTACCACGTCAGTCAGGAGCGGATCATGCATACCCATGTCCGACGAGCGCTGAAAGTAGCGCTCGTCGCGGGCGGCCTCGTGGTCGCCGGGGCCGTGACGGCCCAAGCTGCGGACGATGACGTCGTCGACGCCACCGTCGGAACGGACACCTCGGTCGACCTCCGCCTGAGCGAGGTCTCCGAGGAGACGAACGATGCCGAGCTCGACACGCCCGTGGACCTCCCCGAGGTCGACACGGAGGGCGTCGAGGCCGTGGTCGACGCCGTCGCCGGCGACGACGGCGCGGCCGACGACGTCGCCGGGCCGGACGAGGAGTCCGACACGACGACCGACGACCTCGTGGACGCCGTCGCCGAGGACGTGCACCGGACGGCGGACGACGTCCAGTCCGGTGACGTCCAGGGCGTCGTCGAGGACGTCGCCGGGGACGACGGCGTCGTCGACGACGCGATCGAGGACCAGCCCGCCGAACCGGCGGGCGGCGACTCCGGGAACGACGGCGCTGCGAACGACGGCGCTGCGAACGACGGCGCTGCGAACGATGGCGCCGGGGCGGACACCGGGTCGGACGACGCGACAGCCGGGGACGGCGCCGGCGACGGTCCGGACGGGTCCGCCACCGAGGACGCGACGTCCGGCGGGGGCGACGACCGCGGGAGCGGCGACGTGCCGCAGCCCGCGGAGCGTGGCGCCGGGGGCGCGGTCGACGAGACCGTGGACCGTGCGTCGGACGCCGTGTCGGACGTGGCGGGAGCCGCCGACGAGGCGCTCGGCACCGGTGCGGACGTCCGGGACACCGTCGACGGGGTCACCGGTGACGGAGGTGTCGTGGACGACGTCCTCGGCGCCGACGCTCCGGAGTCCGGTGTGACCGACCAGGTCACCGAGCACGTGGTCGACGACGTCGAGCAGGCGACGGGACGTCTCGCCGCCGGTGACGTCGAGGGTGTCGTGGACGACGTCACCGCCGACGGGGGTGTCGTGGACGACGCGCTCGACGACCAGGGCGTCGATGCGGCGCTCGAGCAGGTCGGCGAGACCGCCGATTCGGCGACCGAGGCGGTGGACGAGGTCCTCGGTACCGGCACGGCGGTGCGGGACACCGTGGGCGGGGTCGCCGACGGCGCCGTCGACGCGGTGGCCGGTGAGGACGGCGTCGCCGACGACGTCCTCGGTGCCGACGAGGCCGAGGCCGGAGTCACCGACAAGGTCGTGGAGCACGCGGTCGACGACGTCGACGGCACGCTCGACGGCGTCACCGCCTGTGACCTGGAGGGCGTCGTGGACTCCGTCGTCGCCGACGACGGCCTCGTCGACGATGCGCTCGAGGGTGACGCGACCGCCGGTCTTCCCGGTATCGGTGACCTGGGGTCGGTCGACGGCCTGGGTGACCTCGACGGCCTGGGTGATGTCGGTGATCTGACCGGTGTCGTGGATGGTCTGCCTGGTCTTGGCGGCGGTGAGCTGCCGGGCGCTGGGCTGGGTGACCTCGGTGCGCTGACGGACGTCGACGCCACGGTCGAGGACGTGCTGGCCGGGGTCTCGGACGCGGCCGGTGCGCTGGACTCTGCGCTGGGTACCGAGCCTGTGGTGCAGGGCACGGTCGACGGGCTTCTCGGTGAGGACGGCGTCGCAGACGACGTCCTGGGTGCCGACGAGCCCGAGGCCGGTGTGACGGACGAGGTCGTGGGGCACGCGCTCGACGACGTCGACGTGACGCTGGGTGCACTGACCGCCGGTGACCTGGACGGCGTCGTGGACTCCGTCGTCGCCGACGACGGGCTCGTCGACGACGCGCTGGAGGACGGTGCGACCGACACGATCGTCGGTGACCTCGGTGACCTCGGTGACCTCGGTGACCTCGGTGACCTCGGTGACCTCGGTGACCTCGGTGACCTCGGTAACCTCGGTGACCTCGGTGAGGTGTCCGGGCTGGACGGCGCGGTGGACGAGCTGACCGCTGCGGTGGCCGACACCGCGGGCGCGGTCGACGGCGTGCTGGGCACGCAGTCGCTGCTGCGGTCCACGGTGGACGGTCTGCTCGGGCCGGACGGCGTGGTGGACGACGTCGTCGGCCCGGACGAGGCGCAGGACGGCGTCACGGACGGTCTCGTGGAGGCTGTGCTGGACGACGTCGACTCGACGCTCGTCTCGGTGACGGCCGGCGACCTGCCGGGCGTCGTCGACGAGGTCGCTGCCGAGGACGGCGTGCTCGACGACGTGCTGGAGGACGGCGGCGTCGACACGGCCGCGGACGACCTGGTCGATCAGGTCTCGGACCTGGCGGGCACGGTCGACGACACCGTCGGGACCGGGTCGCTGGTGCAGGATGTCGTGGACGGCATCGCCGGTGAGGACGGCGTCCTGGACGACGTCGTCGGTGCCGACGAGCCCGAGGGCGGCGTCACGGACGAGGCCGTGGAGCACGCGCTCGACGACCTGGAGCAGATCGTCGGCGACGTCACCGAGGGTGACCTCGGCGCCGTGACCGACGACCTCACGGCCGACGACGGCCTGGTGGACGACGTGCTCGAGGACCAGGGCCTGGACCCGGTGCTCGGGGACGTCGTCGACTCGACCGGCACGGTGGACGACCTGCTGGGCACCGGCTCGGCGGTGCAGGACACGGCCGACGGGCTGCTCGGCGAGGACGGCGTGGTCGACGACGTCGTCGGCGCCGACGAGCCGCAGGACGGCGTCACGGACGGCCTCGTGGAGGCCGTGGTCGACGACGTCGACTCGACGCTCGACTCGGTGACGGCCGGCGACCTGCCGGGCGTCGTGGACGACCTCACCGCCGACGACGGCCTGGTGGACGACGTGCTGGAGGACCAGGGTCTCGACCCGGTGCTGAACGACGTCGTCGACTCGACCGGCGCGGTGGACGACCTGCTCGGCACGGGTGACCTGGTCGAGGACACCGTCGACGGGATCGCCGGCGAGGACGGCACCGTGGACGACATCATCGGCGCCGACGAGCCGCAGGACGGCGTGACCGACGAGCTCGTCGAGCACGTCGTCGAGGACCTCAACGACACGGCGAACGACCTGCTCGAGGGCGACCTCGGGGCCGTGACGGACGACGTCCTCGCCGAGGACGGCCTGGTCGACGACGTCCTGGAGGACGGCACGACCGCCACCGATCCTGGTGACGGCACGGATCCCGGTGACGGCACGGATCCCGGTGACGGCACGGATCCCGGTGACGGCACGGATCCTGGTGACGGCACGGATCCTGGTGACGGCACGGATCCTGGTGACGGCACGGATCCTGGTGACGGCACGGACCCCGGTGACGGTGACAACGGTGGCGGTGGCAGCACCGACAACCCCGGTGACGGCACCGGCGACGGCGCGACCGGCCCCGTGGGCGGTCCGGTGGCCGAGGCGCCCGGCTCGGACGGTTCGGGACAGCTGAGCGGTACCGGGTCCGACGGCGCCACGGCGGCGTCCGGCGCTGCCGGTGCCGACGGGACCGACGCGATGCAGACCCTGCCGACGACGGGTGGGGACCTGCGGCTGCTGGGGCTGTCCCTGCTGCTGATGCTGACGGGCGGCGTGCTGCTGCTGCGTCGTCGGAGGGAGGCGCTCGCGGTCGCGACCCGCTGACCCCACCGGAGCCGGTACCGGCTCCGGACGGGGCGGCGCTGTCACGGGGGATCACTGGGGAGTGTCCCGTGGCAGCTCCGCCCCGGCTGGGGTCGGCGTGGGCGCAGCACGGCGCAGGGGGCCGGGCCGCGCCCACGACACCACCGGCACCGCGGGGTGCGCGTGGCGGCCCCGGGCGGACGATCACCGGACCCTCGACGGAGGTGCCCGGGAGACCCGCCCGGGGCTGCCCGTGGACACGCCTACCCTGGGACACCGTGCCCCGACTGATCGCCGACCTCACGCCGCTGCGCGTCTCCCCGGCGTTCCGTCGCCTGTGGTGGGGCCTCGGCGTCTCCAACATCGGCACGCAGATCACCGTGGTCGCGGTGGGCCTGCAGGTGTACGCCCTGACCGGGTCCACGCTCGCGGTGGGCACGCTGGGCATCGCGGCGCTGGTGCCGCTGGTCGCGCTCGGCCTGTACGGCGGGGCGCTGGTGGACCACTACGACCGGCGCCGCGTCTCGCTGCTCGCGTCGTCGGTGCTCTGGCTCGTGACGGCGGCGATCGCGGCGCAGGCCTGGCTCGACGTCGGCTCGGTGAACCTGCTGTACGGGCTGGTGGCGCTGCAGTCGGCGGCGTTCGCGATCAACAACCCGGCGCGCACGTCGATCGTGCCGCGCCTGCTGGAGCCGCAGCTCATGCCGGCGGCCCTCGCCCTGCAGACGCTGGCGTTCAACGTGGCGCTCACGTGCGGTCCGCTCGTGGGCGCGCTCCTCGTGGCCCGGCTCGGGTACGCCTGGGCGTACACCCTCGACGCGCTGCTGTTCACGGCGGCGCTGTGGGCGGTGTGGCGGCTGCCCGCCGTCCCGCCCGAGCAGCCGCTGGACGACGGCGCGGACGCTGACGCGACGGGCGCCGCGCCCGCCCGGCGGCGCGTCGTCGGGCTGAGCTCCGTGCTCGACGGGCTGCGCTACCTCGCGACGCGGCCGAACGTGCGCACGACGTTCGTCGTCGACCTGGCCGCGATGGTGCTCGCCTTCCCGCGCGTGCTGTGGCCCGCGGCGGGCGCCCTCTACCTGGGCGGCGGGGAGACGACGACGGGTGTGCTCGCCGCCGGGTTCGCCGTCGGCGGCATCCTCGCGAGCGTGTTCTCCGGCGCCCTCGTCCGCGTGCGGTGGCAGGGCCGGATCATCGTGTGGGCGATCACGGCGTGGGGGCTGAGCGTCACCGCCTTCGGCGCGGTGCTGGTCGCCGTCGGGCCGGGCGCGCCGGACGGCGTGCTGTGGGGCGCCGTGGTGCTCGCGGGCGTGGCGCTGCTGCTCGCGGGCGGTTCCGACGCGATCTCGTCCGTGTTCCGCCAGTCGATCCTGCAGACCGCGACGCCGGACCACATGCGCGGCCGCCTGCAGGGCGTGTTCATCGTGGTGGTCGCGGGCGGGCCGCGGCTCGGGGAGATGGTGCTCGGCTCGGAGGCCACGTGGTTCGGCGAGGGGTGGGCGGCCGTCGTCGGCGGGCTCGCGTGCGTCGCCGTGCTGTGGCTGGTCGTGCGGCTGCAGCCCCGGTTCTGGCGCTACGACGCGCGCCACCCGGAGCCCTGACCCCGCGGTTCGACTAGCCGGCGACGGCGGCGTACGGGCGCCGGCGTCTCATCCCGGGCAGCGCGGCGAGCGCCAGCAGGGCGCACGCCCAGCCGCCCGACATCGTGACGAGGAACCCGGCGTGCGAGTCCGCGGCGTCCACGGCCACACCGGCCAGCCACGAGCCGATCGAGACGCCCACGCCCAGCGACGTGCCCACCCAGGTGAGGCCCTCGGTGAGCTGGTGCGGTGCGACGAGCGCCTGCACCAGGGCGTTGCCGTTGATGAGCGTGGGCGCGATGGCGAAGCCGGCCACGAACATGACCACGCCCAGGACCACGAGGTTCTGGACGAAGAAGAACAGCGAGACGCCGACGGCGATCCCGCAGGCGGTGACCGTGAAGCGGACCGAGAGCGGGGACACCCAGTGCCGGGCCCCGTACGCCAGGCCCGAGACCATCGAGCCCAGCGCGAAGCAGGCGAGCACCAGCCCGGCGAGGCCCTTGACCCCCTGCTCCTCCGCGAACGCCACGGTGGCGACGTCGCTCGACCCGAACATGACACCCATGCCGACGAAGACGACGGCGAGCACCGGCATCCCGGGCATGCGGATCGCGGAGCGGCGCTCGAGCCGGACGGCGTCGGGGTGCGCCACCGTGCCGACGCGCTCGCCGTCCGCGGGCACGGCGGCGCCGCGAGCGGGCGGTTCTGTGCGCCGCTGCGTGAGGAACCAGGCGGCGCCCGCGCCGCCCACGACGGCCGCCACCAGCAGGCCGCCCGACGGGATCACCGTCGTCGCGAGCGTCGTGGCCAGCACCGGACCCACGATGAACACCAGCTCGTCGAGGGCCGACTCCAGGGAGTAGGCGGTGTGCACGCGCTGCGCCTCGGGCAGCACGTGGGACCAGCGGGCCCGGGCGAGCGACCCGTACGAGCCCTGGCTCGCGCCGCCGACCGCGGCGCACACCCACAGCACCCACTCCGGGGCGCCCAGGGTCGCGGCCGCCACCAGCCCCAGCAGCCCCACCGTCGTCGCGACCAGCATCGGGGTCATCACGCGGGCCTGACCCGATCGGTCCACGCGGCGGGCGATCTGCGGCGCGACCAGCGCCTGCGCCACCACCAGCACCGCCGACACCCGGCCCGCCATCGCGTACGAGCCGTACAGGGCCTGGACCATGAGCACCGTGCCGATGCCGACCATCGACATCGGCAGCCGGGCGATCACGCCCGCGGCGGAGAACGGCAGGGCTCCCGGCACGCGGAGGACGTCGAGGTACGGGTTGCGCTTCCGGGCGGCCGACGCCGTGTCGGGGCCCTCGGGGACGGGCACGGTCACTGCCGGATTCTCCCACCCCGGCCACGGGGCGGCAGCGCCACCGCGCGCGCCCGCCGCACGACGCCTACCGTGACGACCCATGACCGCCAGGGGCCGCGTGCGCGCGGCGCAGCTCGTCCCGCGTGCGCTCTGGGCACTCGGCGGCGTCGCGGTGCTCGCCCTCGGGTCGGCCGTGCTGCTGTCCGCGCACGTCGGCGTCGACCCGTTCACGGCGGCGAACATCGGGGTCAGCGGGCACCTCGGCATGGGGCTCGGGGCGTACCAGCTCGCCGTGAACGTCGTCCTGCTCGTGCCCGTCG
Organism: Isoptericola sp. NPDC056134; assembly: GCF_042264825.1. NCBI lineage: Bacteria > Bacillati > Actinomycetota > Actinomycetes > Micrococcales > Promicromonosporaceae > Isoptericola > Isoptericola sp. NPDC056134. Next base: position 244,549 of record NZ_JBHJVM010000005.1, on the reverse strand, counting down.
TGGTGTGGGCGCGCCGCTACGTCGGCCTGGGCACGGTCATCAACATGGTGATGACGGGGTTCTTCGTGCAGTGGTTCGGTGCGCTGCTGGACCCCCTGGTGCCCGACCCGCCCGGCCACCTGCTCCAGGCCGTGCTCTTCGGGGTGGGGATCGTGCTGTTCACCGCGGGCGCGTCGGCCTACATGACCGCGGGGATCGGGACGGCGCCGTACGACGCGATCGCGCCGATCGTCGTCGACCGCACCGGGTGGCGCTACCGGGCGGTCCGGGTGGTGCAGGACCTGGCGTTCGTGGGGCTGGCGGTCGTGTTCGGCGGCCCCGTGGGGGTGGGAACGGTCATGACGGCGTTCTTCGCAGGGCCGCTCATCGACTTCTTCACCGTGCGGGTCAACACGCCGCTGCTGCACCGCCTGCTGCCCCGCGACGAGAAGCCGGCCCGCCAGGCACCGTGAGGTCCGTCTCGCCCCGGCACGGGAGGCGACAGACGCCGGGGTCAGCGGCCAGGATGGGGGCCATGAACGCCACTCCCACCCCCGTGACGGTCGTCGACGACCGCGATCACCAGGTCTTCCTCGCCCGGCTCGACGACGGTCGCCGCGCCGGCGGCGCGTACTACGAGCGGAAGGACGACGGGGGGGCGGCGGTGGTCGTCTTCACGCACACGGAGGTGGACCCCGCCTTCGAGGGGCAGGGGATCGGGTCCCAGCTCGCCGCCGGCGCGCTCGACCAGGTGCGCGCCGCCGGGGAGAAGATCGTGCCGCTGTGCCCGTTCGTCAAGGCGTACGTGCAGCGGCACCCCGAGTACGCCGACCTGCTCGCCCACCCCGCCCGGTGAGGGCTGCGACCACCACCCGGCGCGTCGGCATCGCGGCGCTGGGTGCCTCCGTCGCGCTGCTCCTCGGGGCGTGCGCCGGAGGCCTCGATCCCGCGGCGTCCGGGATCGGCGGCGCGGACGTGGATCCGCCGGCGGCGACGGTGGCGCCCGCGCCGGACGTGCCTGGGGAGTCCGCGCCGGGGGAGTCCGCGCCCGCGGCGTCCGGCACGGCGCTCGCGGCGCTCTCGGGCCTGCCGGTGAAGGGCCGCGCGCCCCAGACGGGGTACTCCCGCGACCAGTTCGGGCCGGCGTGGGCCGACATCGACCACAACGGCTGCGACACGCGCAACGACGTCCTCGCGCGCGACCTGACGCGCACCGTCACGGACCCGGGCACGCACGACTGCATCGTGCTGAGCGGCGTGCTCGCCGACCCGTACACGGGCACGCGGATCGACTTCCTGCGCGGGCAGGCGACGTCCACCGCGGTGCAGATCGACCACGTGGTCGCGCTGTCCGACGCGTGGCAGAAGGGGGCCCAGCAGCTCGACGGCGTCGCGCGCCGGCAGCTCGCCAACGACCCGCTCAACCTGCTCGCCGTCGACGGGCCGACCAACTCGGGCAAGGGCGACGGCGACGCCGCGACCTGGCTGCCGCCGTCCAAGGCGTTCCGCTGCCAGTACGTGGCGCGGCAGGTCGCGGTGAAGCAGGCATACGCCCTCTGGGTCACGCAGGCCGAGCACGACGCCATCGCGGGCATCCTGGCCCGGTGCCCCGACGAGCCGCTGCCCGCCGGCGGGCCCGCGCCCGACGTCGCGCCGGTCGACGATCAGGGGGACGACCCGGCGGACGACGACGCCGGCGCCGAGCCGCAGGAGCCGTTCGCGAACTGCGACGCGGCGCGGGCGGCCGGGGCGGCGCCGGTCCACCGCGGGGACCCCGGCTACTCCTCCCGGCTGGACGGCGACAACGACGGGACCGCCTGCGAGTAGCGCCACGACGTCGGGCGGGGCGTCGGCGGGGCGTCGGGCGGGGCGTCACGCGGGCAGCGCGGCGCCCTGCGCGGCCTGGATCTCCAGCTCGACCTTGAGGGTGGTGCCGACGATGGCGACGCCGGCGGCGGCGACCTCGTTGTACCGGATGGCGAAGGCGTCGCGGCGCAGCTCGGTGGTGGCGCGGAACGCGGCGCGCACCACCCCCTGCGCGTCGGCGCCGGTGCCCAGGTAGGTCAGGTCGAGGTCGACGGGGTGCGCCAGCCCGTGCAGGGTGAGGTCGCCGTGCACGGTCCAGCGGCCGTCGGCGACCGGGCTCATCCCCGTGGAGCGGTACGTGATGTGCTCGTACCGCTCCACGTCGAGGAAGTCCGGGGAGCGCAGGTGGCCGTCCCGGTAGGCGTTGCCGGTGTCGATGGACGCCGCCGCGATCACCGCGGCCACGCCGGACCGGGAGACGTCGCCGGGCGCGACGTCGATCCGGCCGGCGAGCTCGGTGAACCGGCCCCGCACGCTGGAGATGCCCAGGTGCTGGGCCACCGCCGTCACCGACGAGTGCGCCGGGTCGATCGTCCACGGCCCCGGCGGCGGCAGCTCCGTGCCACCCTGCCGGGCCAGCGTCACCGTGCCGAGGGCGGCGCGGCCCGCCGCGGTGACGATCGCCGACGTCGCGGCGGGCGCGTAGCCCACCGCGGTGACGATGGCGACGTACCCGCCCGGGGCGAGCGCGGCCTCGCCGCGCACCGCACCGTCGTCGTCCGCGGCCACCCGCAGCACCTGCGCGCCGCCGGCGTCCGTCAGGGTGACGACGGCGTGCGGCACCGCCCACCCGTCGCGCGTCCGCACGCTCGCGGTCAGGATCCCGCTCACCTCCGCGCTCACTCGGCCGGGTGGGCGAGGACGATGTCGTGACCGTCGACGCCCGCGCCGGCGAGGCTCAGCGCCGTCGCGGCCGGCGGGTAGCCCGTCGCGATCACGGTGTACTCGCCGCCGTCAAGGTCGGTGAACGCGTAGGCGCCGTCCGGGCCGGTCGTGGCCGTGCCCGCGACGTTGCCGGCCGCGTCGACGAGCGTCACGCGGGCGTCCGCGAGCGGGCCGTGCGGGGCGCGCACGACGCCGGTCACCCGGGCGCCCGCGGCGAGCTCGACCTCGACGCGCGTGACGCCGGCGCCGCCCACGTCGACGGGCAGCGCCCGCGGCCGGAACCCGGCGGCGTTGACCGCCACGGTGACCGGTCCGGGCACGAGCTCCTCGAGCGCGAACGTGCCGTCCTCCGCCGTGCCGGTGCTCGCCTGCAGGTCGCCGCGAACGTCCGTGACCAGCACCATCGCGCCCGCGACGGGCTGCAGGTCAGGGCCGCGGACGACGCCGCGCAGGCCGCTGGTGCCGCTGAGCAGCACGTCGTGGGCCAACGGCGTCGCGCCGACGACGATCGTCGAGGCCTGCGGCTGGAACCCGTCGGCCGAGGCGATGAGCACGTACGTGCCGGCACCCGGCGCGTCGACCGCGTAGGCACCGTCGGAGCGTGCGATCGCGAGGCCGAGCTGGCGCCCGCCGAGCGAGATGAGCGTGATCGCCGCCTGCGGCAGCGGGGCGCCCTCGGCGCCGCGGACCAGGCCGTGCACGGTGACACCGCCCGGAACGCCGCCCGTCCCGCCGTCGCCGACGGGCGGGCCGCCCGCGGCCGGGACGGCACGCCGGGCCGTCGGCTCGGCGCCGACCGCGACGAGCTCCGGTGCATAGGCCTCGGTGTCCTCGACGGCCTCCGTGGCCGCGGAGTCGGCCTCCTCGGCGGCGGACTGGTCCATCGCGCCCTTGGTCTGCAGCGGGACCTCCTTGATGAAGACCACGAGCAGGAAGGCGACGAGAGCGGCGCACGCGCCGATGAGGAAGACGTCGGCGATGCCGTGCCCGTACGCGCTCTCGAGGACTCCGCGCAGGGGCTCGGGCACCTGGTCCATGTCGGGGATCTCGCCCGAGCCGCCGGTCGCGCCCTGCGCGAGCTCGGCGCCCTTCGGGCCCAGGTTCCGCAGGCCGTCCGCGACGTAGTCGGGGATCCGGTGCGCCAGGACGGCGCCGAGCGCGGAGACGCCGATCGCGCCGCCGAGCGAGCGGAAGAACGTCACCAGGGAGCTGGCGGAGCCCAGGTCGGCGGGGGCCACCTGGTTCTGGGTGCAGAGCACGAGGTTCTGCATCATCATGCCGACGCCGACGCCCATCACGGCCATGAAGACGGCGACGTGCCAGTACTCGGTGTCGTACCGGATGGTGCCCAGCAGCCCGAGCCCGGCGGTGAGCAGCAGGGCGCCGGAGACCAGCCAGCCCTTCCAGCGACCGGTCCTGGTGATGATGAGGCCGGAGAGGGTCGACGAGACGAACAGGCCGCCGATCATCGGGATCGTCATGACGCCGGCCATCGTCGGCGACTTGTCGCGCGCCAGCTGGAAGTACTGGCTGAAGAAGATGGTCCCGGCGAACATCGCCACGCCCACGAAGAGCGACGCCACCGAGGACAGGGCCACCGTGCGGTTGCGGAACAGCCGCATGGGGATGATCGGCTGGGAGACCTTCGACTCGACCAGCACGAACAGCAGGACGAGGACGAGCGCGCCGCCCGTCATCGCGTAGGTCTGCCACGAGTTCCAGTCGTACTTGTCGCCCGCGAACGTGACCCACAGGAGCAGCAGACAGACGGCGGCGGTGGAGAGGAACGCGCCGCCCCAGTCGATCTTCACGTTGTCGCGCTTCACGACGGGCAGGTGCAGCGTCTTCTGCAGCACGATCAGGGCGACGAGCGCGAACGGCACGCCCACGTAGAAGCACCAGCGCCAGCCGAGCCAGTCGGTGTCGGTGATGACGCCGCCCAGGAGCGGGCCGCCGACGGTGGCGACGGCGAACGTGGCGCCGAGGTAGCCGGAGTACCGGCCCCGCTCGCGCGGCGCGATCATCGTGGCCATGACGATCTGCGCCAGGGCCGACAGGCCGCCGGTGCCGATGCCCTGGAACACCCGGCAGACGATCAGCCATTCCGCGGACTGGGCGAGCCCCGCCGCCGCCGAGGCGAGCACGAAGATCACCAGCGCGACCTGCACCAGCACCTTCTTGCTGAACAGGTCGGCGAGCTTGCCCCACAGCGGGGTGGTGGCGGTCATCGACAGCAGCGAGGCCGTGACGACCCAGGTGTAGGCCGACTGGCCGCCGCCGAGCTCGGCGATGACCTCCGGCAGGGCGTTCGAGACGATCGTGGAGGACAGGATCGCGACGAACATGCCCAGCATGAGGCCCGACAGGGCCTCCAGGATCTGGCGGTGGGTCATCGAGACCCCGGCCTGGTGGTCGGTGCGCCCGCGCTTGGCGTGCGCGGGCGCCGCCGCTGTGGTCGATGCCATGAAGGTCCTTCCGAGGTGCTGCGGGGGGAGGTGCTGCGTGTGCGTGAGGGCGTCAGGCCCGGGCGGGGACGGCGGCGCGGGCCGACGTCGGGCACTCGGCGAAGCTGCCGTGCAGCCGGGCCATGAGCTCCGTCAGGCGGTCGATCTCGGCGTCGTCCCAGTCGCCCATCCGCTCGGCGAGCAGACCGGCGGTGGTCGCGGAGATCTGCTCGAGCTTGCGCTGCCCCTCCGAGGTCAGGCTGAGGATCCACGACCGTCGGTCGTCCGGGTCGGGCGTGCGCTCGACCCACCCCTGCTCGACGGCGTGGGACGCGTGCCGGCTGGTGACGGACGGGTCCAGCCACAGCAGGTCGGCCAGGCGGCTCAGCCGCATCGGCCCCTGTCGCCGCAGGGTCGACATGACGGCCGTCGGCCCGACGGCGCAGTCGTGCGGCAGGTTGCGCACGATGGTGCGCTTGACGACGCCGACAGCGCGCAGCTGGCGCTGGAGCTCTTCGTACCGCGCGTGCTCAGGCATGCTCGCCCACTCCCATGTTGGTTGCGGGGAGCAAACATAAAAAGGTTGCCTGCTGAAATCAAATGGATGTCAGGGAGTGGTCGTGCGGCGCCGCGCCTCGCGCGCCATCGTCGCCATCGCGCGGACCCCGTACCGGAGGTGCACCCGCTGGGGGCGGCCGCCGCGCGTCAGGGCGTCGGTGCCCCCGTCGCAGTAGACGACCTGGCCGGTCGTGAAGCGGTTCTCCCGCGAGACCAGGAACGCGAGCAGGTCGGCCACCGGGGCGATGGGTCCCGGCGCGCCGAGGGGTTGGGGGAGCGCCGTCTCCAGGAGGACCCGGTCGCGCTCCCAGGTGCGGGTCACGACGTCCGTGGCGACGATCCCCGGGGCCACGGCGTTGAGCACGATGCCGTCGCGGGTCCACTCCGGCGACACGGCGGTCGCCCGTGTCCACAGGTTGAGGGCCGCCTTGCTGGACCGGTAGAGCTGGCTCCCGCGACCGGTGCGGGTCAGCCGGCGCGCGACGGCGAGCGCGCGCCGCTCGTCGCCGCTGCGACAGGCGCGGACCAGCGCCCCGCTGCCGCGGTTCAGCGTCGACGACGACGAGACGACGACGGCGGCCGGGGCGTCCGAGGCCGCCAGGCAGTGGCGCAGGCCCTCCAGCACGCCGGTGGCGCCGAAGTAGTTCAGCGCCACCGTCTCTGGCCGGGGCGCGCCGGCGCCCGCCGCCGCGACGACGCCGTCGACCCGCCCGCCGCCGAGGGACCGCACCCCCTCGACCAGGTCCGCCCGGCCCTCGGTGGTCGTGAGGTCGGCGCGCACGTCCACGCCGTCCGCCAGCCCGCAGGTGATCACCCGCCCGCGCGCGGCGAGCAGGTCGGCTACCGCCCGGCCCAGGCCGGAGTCCGCGCCGGTGACGACGTACGTGCGCAGGTGCGGCACGGCGGTCGTCAGGCGTCGCCGAGCGCGCCGTCGACGAGCTCCTTGGCGGCGGCCTGCACCTCGGCGAGGTGGTCGGCCGACACGAACGACTCGGCGTAGATCTTGTACACGTCCTCCGTGCCCGACGGGCGGGCCGCGAACCACGCGTCCTCGGTGGTCACCTTGAGGCCGCCGATCTTCGCGCCGTTCCCCGGCGCCTCGGTGAGCGTCGCGGTGATGTCCTGCCCGGCGAGCGTCGTGGAGGCGACCTCGTCGGGGGACAGAGCGGCCAGGCGCGACTTCTGCGCGCGCGTGGCCGGCGCGTCCACGCGGGCGTACCAGGACTCGCCGTGGCGGTCGACGAGGTCGGCGTGGTGCTCCGACGGCGTGCGACCCGTCGTCGCGATGATCTCGGAGGCGAGCAGCGCGAGCAGCAGGCCGTCCTTGTCGGTGGACCAGACGCGGCCGTCGCGGCGCAGGAACGACGCTCCCGCCGACTCCTCGCCCCCGAACCCGACCTCGCCGTTCAGCAGGCCCGGTACGAACCACTTGAAGCCCACGGGCACCTCGACCAGCTGCCGGCCCAGGCCCGCCACGACGCGGTCGATCAGCGCCGACGACACGAGCGTCTTGCCGACCGCCGTGCCCTCCGGCCAGCCGGGACGCGCCCCGCCGTACAGGTACCCGATCGCGACGGCCAGGTAGTGGTTGGGGTTCATCAGCCCGGCGTCGGGGGTCACGATGCCGTGCCGGTCGGAGTCCGCGTCGTTGCCGGTCGCGACGTCGTACGGCGCGTCGCCGGCCATCTTCTCCACGAGCGACGCCATCGCGTACGGGGAGCTGCAGTCCATGCGGATCTTGCCGTCCCAGTCGAGCGTCATGAACGACCAGCGCGGGTCCACCTGCGGGTTCACCACGGTGAGGTCGAGGTCGTACCGCTCGCCGATCGCACCCCAGTACTCGACCGACGCGCCGCCCAGCGGGTCCGCGCCGATGCGCACGCCGGCCGTGCGGATCGCGTCGAGGTCGACGACGTTCGGCAGGTCGTCCACGTACGTGGTGAGGAAGTCGTGCTTGTGGGTGGTGTCGGCCCCGAGCGCGTCCTCGAGCGCGACCCGGCGCACGGACGCGAGCCCGCCGGTGCGGAGGATCTCGTTCGCGCGGTCCGCGATCCAACCCGTCGCCTCCGACCCGGCGGGGCCGCCGTGCGGCGGGTTGTACTTGAAACCGCCGTCGCGCGGCGGGTTGTGCGACGGCGTGACGACGATGCCGTCCGCGAGGCCCGGCCCCTGCGTGCGCACGCCGTCGCCCGTCGTCGCGCCGTTGTGGATGAGGATCGACTGCGACACGGCGGGCGTCGGCGTGAACGAGTCGCGGGCGTCGACCATCACCGTGACGCCCGCCGCGGCCAGCACCTCCAGCGCCGTCTGCCACGCCGGCAGGGACAGGGCGTGCGTGTCCCGGCCGATGAACAGCGGGCCGTCCGTGCCCTGCGACGCCCGGTACTCGACGATCGCCTGCGTGATCGCCGCGATGTGCGCCTCGTTGAACGCGGTGTCCAGGCTGGAGCCGCGGTGCCCGGACGTGCCGAACACCACCTGCTGCGCCGGGTCCGCGACGTCCGGCGCGAGGTCGTAGTACGCCCCCACCACCTGGTCGACGTCGATGAGGTCGATGTCCTGGGCCGGCTTCCCCGCGCGCTCGTGCATGGGGTCGATCTTGCCAGTCGTCGCCGCCGGGTGTCAGGGCTGTCCCGCCGCCGTCAGCCTCGGAAGTCCGCCTTGCGCACCAGCCCGTGCACGCCGACCGTGCGGTCGACGACCTGCGAGACGGCGAAGTCGGCCGCCGCGGACAGGTACGCGTACGCGATCGCGCGGTCCAGGCCCTGGTCGTGCTCGAGGAAGTCGAGGGCGTTGACGACGGCGCGCCGCATCGCGACGTCGAGGTCGGAGCCGTTGCCGCCCACCGCGCCGTCCGGGTCGGACAGGCCGATGGGGATCCAGGCGTCGGCGGTCTCGGCGAACGGGTACGAGTACGCGACGGAGGGCGCGTCGCCCGAGCCCGGCTTGCACACGGTGAGGCGGAACGTGCCCCGCAGCGAGCCCTCCATCGCGGTGAGCGCCACCTCGCCGTCGCCCATCGCCATGTGCGGGTCGCCGACGTAGAACAGGGCGCCCGGCGCGCGCACCGGGAGGTAGAACGTGGAGCCCGCGCCCAGCCGGCTGATGTCGATGTTGCCGCCGCCCAGCGTGGGCGGGATCGAGTTCGCCTCGGGGGCGGTGAGCCCCGTGTTCTCCGAGAACGCGACGCCCATCGTGCCGAAGAAGTACCGCAGCGGGAACGACACGCGCGAGCGCCCCTCGCCGATGACCGCCTTGCCGCCCCGGATCTGCGCGAGCACCGACACGTTGCCGTACTCGGTGGGGACGCCGGTGGCGCGGCCGTCCGTCGCGACCGGCGGCATGACCTCGTCGAGCGTGATGCCGGCGGGTGCGCCCGAGGAGGTGAGGGCCAACGCGCCCTTGCCGTGCCGGGACGAGATGACGCCGTACGGCACGCGCGGCACGACGTCGAGCGTCTCGATCTTCAGCACGTCGCCGGGCGCGGCGCCCTCGACGTGCACGGGGCCGGTGATGACGTGCGGTCCGTCGGTGTCGAAGTTCCGCGGGGTGCGGTCGTAGCCCTCGGCGATGGCGACGGCGTCGTCCAGCACCTCGCGGCGCCGGACGCCGCGCTCGCCGAACCACGCGACGGGGTCGCGGCCCTGGTCCTCGAGGATGCCCTCGTGCGACACCGAGTCGATGGTGATCGTGCGGCCCGACCGGACCCGCGTGACGGCGGTCGCGTGCACGGAGGGCACGTAGCCCCACAGGACGTCGTCGACGTCGGAGCGCAGGTAGTGCTCCCCGCGGATGCGGCCCTGGCCCGGCTGCAGGATGCCGCCGAAGCTGCCCGCGCCGCCCCGGCCCGCGGCGGTGGTGCCGCCCGAGGTGGCCGCGGCGGGGACCGCCGCGCCGACAGTCAGCGCGGCCCCGGCGCCCACGCCGGCCGCGGCCTGCAGGAACCGTCGGCGCCCGAGGCCGGCGGTGAGGGTCTCGGCAGCGTCTCGTCCGTCGTGCATGGTGCTCCTCCTGAGGTCGGCTGGGCCCGACGGTAGGGAGCCCGCATGACGCCCGTGTTCGGGACGGGTGTCCGCCGGGTAACGGGCGGGCCTCGTTCGCTGGGAGTTCGCCGTGCCCCGTCTGACGTTCGGCTGCCCGGCGTCTCGACGTCACCGGACGGTTGCCTCGGCCGCCTACCGTCGTCGCCATCGGCATGCCGGAGCGCCCTGACGAGGGCGTGTACTCGATCCGCTCTCTCACGACCCCGGAGGAAGTACATGAACCCCCGCAGCATCCGCCAGGCCTGTGCCGCGGCCGGCGCCGCCTCGCTCGTCGGGCTGGTCCTCGTGGCGCCCGGCGCCGCGGCCGCGCCGTCGCCCGACCCGGCCGAGGTGAAGGCGGCCGCGGCCGCCCAGCGCGCCCAGGCCGGCCTGTACACCGGTTCCGTCGAGGTCGTCCGCGGCGACGCCGCCGACCCCGAGGTGCTCACCGGCACCGTGTTCCACGACAAGGACGAGGACTCCACCCAGGACAAGGGCGAGAAGGGCGTCGCCGGCGTCCAGGTGTCCAACGGGCGCGACGTCGTCACGACCGACGGCCAGGGGCGCTACCGCCTCCCGGCCTTCGACGACATGACCGTCTTCGTCACCCAGCCCGCGGGCTACCAGGTGCCGGTGGACGAGAACGCCATCGCCCAGTTCAGCTACAACCACCTGCCCGAGGGGTCGCCCGACCTGAGGTACGGCGGCCTCGAGCCCACCGGGCCGCTGCCGAAGGCCGTCAACTTCCCCCTCGGGAAGTCGAAGGCGACCGGCAGGGCGAAGCAGAGCTGCCCGATCGCGGCCGACACCCAGACGTACGACCTCACCCAGGTCGGCTACGCGCGCGACGGCGCCGTCGCGGACCTCATGGCCCGCGACGACTACGCGAGCTGCGGCGTCCTGCTGCTCGGCGACAACGTGGGCGACGACCTGAGCCTGTACCCCGAGCTCAAGGACATCTACGCCGCCGCGAACGGCCCGGTCCGCATGGCGCCCGGCAACCACGACATGGACTACGACGCCGCCGACGACTCCCGGGCCCTGGACACGTTCCGCCAGGAGGTCGGCCCCGGCTACTTCTCCTACGACGTCGGGCAGGCGCACGTCGTCGTCCTCGACAGCATCGTCTACAAGGGCGCCAAGCCGGACGGCAAGAACGGCGGCTACTGGGAGCAGATCGACGACCAGCAGCTCGCCTGGCTCGAGGCGGACCTCGCCGAGGTGCCGAAGAACAAGCTCGTCGTGGTCGCGACGCACGCACCGATCGTCGACCACCGCCAGGTGATCGTGGACAACGCACCGGAGCTGTACGACGTGCTGCGCGGGCGCAACGCGGTGACCGTCGGCGGGCACACGCACATGCTGGAGAACCTGCTGCCGGGCGACACGCGCGCCGAGTGGCAGGCGGGAGGCGTCGAGGAGCTCGAGCACACCCAGCTCGTGGCCGGCGCCGTCTCGGGCGACTGGTACTCCGGCGGCCTCGACGAGCAGGGCCTGCCCTACGCGTACATGGCCGACGGCGCCCGGCCGGGCGTCCTCACCCTGGACCTCGACGGCAACGCGTTCGCCGAGCGGTACACGATCCGCGGGGAGCAGGACGACCTCCAGCTCGCCCTCGGCGTGAACACGCCGCACTGGCGCGACTGGGCCGGCGAGGCGCTCGCGTGGCGCGACGGCGGCAAGGAGGGCGACGCGCCCGCGCTCGGCGACGAGAGGCTGGTGAGTGCCGACGACCTCGCGGGCGACAGCTGGCTCACCGCCAACTTCTATGCCGGCTCGTCGGCCGCGAGCGTCGAGGTGTCGATCGACGGCGGTGCCGCGGTCGAGGCCGAGCACACCCAGCCGATGACGGGCGAGTCGCTGCGCACCGGCTGGGAGTACTCCGACCCGACGGCGGCCACGCGCAACCTGCTCACCAGCGGGAACGCGACGCGGTCGAACGCGCACCTGTGGCGGCTGCCCCTCCCCGAGGACCTGGGGGCGGGCACGCACGCCGCGACGGTGACGGCCGTCGACAACCACGGCCGGGAGTTCACCGACACCCTGCGGTTCACGGTGGCCGACGACCGGCCTGCCGCGACCGCGACGGTGCTGCGCGGCGACGTGCCGAGCGACGACGCGCCGGTGCAGCCGGCACCGCAGGGCCCCGCCGACCCGGCGGAGCTCACCGCTCGGTGACCGGTACCGCACGCTGACGGGCGTCGCCCCCCGACCCGCTCAGTCGAAGTAGGTCGGCACGTCCAGCGGGCCGCCGTGCGCGACGAACTCGTCGTGCACGGCGGTCCGCAGCGCGTCGTCCGTGAGGTACTCCAGGGCGGTGAGGGCCAGCCCGACGGCGCCGTCGACGGCGGCCGGGACGGCCGCCGCGCCGCCGGCGGCGTCGGCGAACTCGGCGGTGTGCAGGGCCACGTCGGGCGCCGACACCTGGATCAGCGGGTGCATGCCGGGCACGCGGAACGACACGTTGCCGAAGTCGGTGGACGCGGCGAGCGTCTCGGACACGACGCCGGGCGGCAGCGGGTCGCGCCCGCGCCGCCGCTGCGCCGCCACCCAGCGCTCGGTGAGCGCCGCGTTGGTGCGCACGGGCAGGCTCGGCAGGGCGCCGTCGTCCCACACGATCTCGACCTCGGTGCCGGTCATGAGCGCCGCGCCGCGGGCGACGTCGTCGAGCCGCGCCGACAGGTCGCGCAGGGTGTCCGGGTACTTCGACCGGGCGTAGAGCCGCATCACCGCGCGCTCGGTGATGATGCTGGGCCGGGTGCCGCCCTCGACGACGGTCGCGTGCACGCGGTCCACCGGTGGCAGCTGCTGCCGCAGCAGCCCGATGCCCTGGTAGGCGAGGTTCGCGGCGTCGAGCGCGTTGCGCCCCATGAACGGCTGGGCCGACGCGTGCGCCGGCCTGCCCGTGAACGTCCAGGTGAGCAGCCGCCGCCCCAGCCACACCTGCTCGGCGACGTCCTGCCCGTACGGGTGCACCATGATCGCCGCGTCCACGTCGTCGAACGCCCCCGCACGGGCCAGCACCTCCTTGCCGGAGCTCCCCTCCTCGGCGGGGGTGCCGAGCAGGACGACGCGACCCGCGGGCGCGCCCGCCGAGGCCAGGACTCCGCGCAGCGCGAGGAACGCGCCCACCCCGGCGGCGGCGATGACGTTGTGCCCGCAGGCGTGCCCGATGACGGGCAGCGCGTCGTACTCCGCGCAGATCGCGATCGTCGGGCCGTCGCCGGCCCCCGTGAGCTCCGCGCGGAACGCCGTCGGGACGCCGTGCGCGCCGAGCTCGGCGTCGATCCCGTGCCGGGCCAGCACCTCGACCAGCAGGGCGGCGCTGCGGTGCTCCTCCCAGGCCGGCTCCGGGTCGGCGTGCAGGCGTTCGACGACCTCCCGAAGGTCGGGCTCCAGGGCCTCGGCCGCGCGCTCGACGGCGTCCGCGACGGCGGCGGGCAGCAGCGAGGGGGCGACGTCGGACGGCGGGGCCGACCGACGGCGCTCCTCGCTCTCGTGGAACAGGTGGTCGAGGTAGGCGGTGCTCGGGCGGGCGGGCTGCGTGGCGTTCGCGTCGGGCACGGTCATGTCAGGCATCGTAGGGAAACCGGCGCGGCGCCCGGGAGGAATCGCGCGAATCTCACGATGCGGACGAATCCGCCGATCTCTCGCCATGGGTGACCGGGGCCACTACGTTCGGGCGGACACGCCCGCGGCGGCGGGCCGACCCGGGGAGACCGCGTGACCAGCACCCTCGACACCCGATCCCGCACCGACCGGTTCCTGGCCGTGGTGGAACGGATCGGCAACAAGCTGCCCGAGCCGTTCACGCTGTTCCTCATCCTGTTCGGCGTCATCGCGCTGGCCTCCACGGGCATGGCGCTCGCGGGCGTCACCGTGCAGATGCCCGGCAGCGACGAGGTGGTCGAGGTCAAGGGCCTGTTCACCGCCGAGGGGATGACCTGGCTCACCGAGAACCTCGGGGAGAACTTCCTGGGCTTCCCGCCGCTGGTCACGGTGCTGCCGATCCTCATGGCGGTCGGCGTGGCGGAGAAGTCGGGTCTGCTCGGCGCCGCCGTGCGGTACGCGTTCGGCTCCGCGCCGCGGTGGGCGCTCGCGTACGCCGTCGGGTTCGTCGGCGTGATGGGCAGCATCATGTCCGACACCGCGTTCATCATCATCCCGCCGCTGGCGGCGATGGTGTTCCGCGCGGCCGGTCGGCACCCGGTCGCGGGCCTGCTCGGCGGGTTCGCCGCGGCCGGCGCGGGGTACTCCACGAACATCCTCGTCACCAGCCTCGACGCGCTCTTCGCGGGCATCACCAGCTCGGTCGCGCAGATCCTGCCGGACCCGGGCTCGCCCGTGAACCCGCTGTCGAACTGGTTCTTCAACGCCGTCTCGTCGATCGCGCTCGCCCTGCTCGCGGGCTTCCTCATCGACAGGGTGCTCGAGCCGCGGATCCGCCGCCAGCGCGTGCCGGTGGAGCAGGTGGCGGAGGACGGCGAGGACCCGCTCGCCTCGGCCTCCGCGGCCACGACGACGGACGAGCGTCGCGGGCTGCGGAACGCTCTGCTGGTGGCGCTCGGCGTCGCGGCGGTCATGGCGGCCGCCGTGCTCGTGCCCGCCTCGCCGTGGCGCAACGAGGACGGCGCGTTCCTGCCCGAGTCGCCGCTGCTCAGCTCGATCGTGTTCATCGTCTTCACGATGTTCCTGGTGCCGGCGATCGTCTACGGGCGGGCGGTCGGCACGGTCCGGCGCATCGAGGACGTGCCGATCATGTTCGGCCAGGCGCTGAAGGACATGATCGGGTTCGTCGTGCTGGCGTTCGTGCTCGGCCAGTTCATCGCGCTGTTCAACTGGTCCGGCGTCGGGCAGTGGATCGCGGTGTCCGGGGCGTCGGCGCTCGAGTCGATCGGGCTCACCGGCTACGGCGCGATCCTCGGCTTCCTCGTCGTCGCGTCGCTGCTCAACCTGTTCATCATCTCGGGCTCGGCGCTGTGGACGCTCATGGCCGCCGTCTTCGTGCCGATGTTCGCCCTCATCGGGTACGAGCCCGCGTTCGTGCAGGCGGCGTTCCGCGTGGGCGACTCGGCGACGCAGATCATCACGCCGCTCAACCCGTACATGATCGTGCTGCTCGCCTACCTGCGGCGGTGGGAGCCGAGCGCCGGCCTCGGCACCGTGATGGCGCGGCTGCTGCCGTTCACGGTCTGCTTCTGGCTGGTGTGGGCCGCCATCCTCACGGTGTTCTTCGTCCTCGACCTGCCCGTGGGCCCGGGCAACGGGATCTTCCTCTCCTCCGCCGGCTGAGCCTGTCGAGACCCTTCGGCCGGGTCTCGACAGGCTCGACGGTCGTGGGGAGCGCTCAGCCGGCGGTGCGGCTCCGGCTCGGGGCGGACTCGTTCCACAGCCGGTCGAGGGCGGTGACGGCGTACGTGTACCGCTCGCCGCCCACGGCCGTCGCGTCCGTGAAGGACTGCAGCACGTGCCCGTCCGAGCGGACCGTGCCGAGCAGCTGCGTGGCGTCCTCGACGTCCACGGGGACGCGGTCCCCGGCGGCCCGGTAGACGGCGAACGACGTCGCGCGCCGCCGGTGCGGCGCCGCGTCCACCCAGCGCAGCCGGACGCCGTCGCGCTCGCGGCGCGCGTGCGTGAGCGTCGGCCGCTCGACGGCGGTGCCGGGCAGGTGCGGCATCGTCGGGACGAGCGCGGGGTGGCTGTAGTGGTCCGCGAAGACCCGCGACATGGAGCCCTGCGGGTCCTGCGGCACGTGCACGGCCGAGAAGTACACGTTGCCGTGCACGGGCGTGCCCTGCTCCGTGACCTCCGCGCAGAACGTGAGGTGGTTGCTGAGCTCCGCCGGGTCGGTGAACACGCCCGACGTCACCTTGTACAGCGCCTCGCCGATGTACAGGTGGGTGCCCGACGTCGCCGCGACGTCGGCCCACCACGGCACGAGCTTGGCGTAGTCCGCGACGGCGAGCCCGAACTGCCAGTAGATCTGCGGGTTGATGTAGTCGAGCCAGCCCTCGAGGACCCACTTGCGGGTGTCGGCGAACTGCAGGTCGTAGCTCTGCGAGCCGCCGGTCTCCGAGCCGCGCGGGTCGGTCGACGCGTTGCGCCAGATGCCGAACGGGCTGATGCCGAACTTGACCCAGGGCTTGAGCTCCTTGATGCGCTCCGAGACGGTCCGGACGAACTCGTCGACGTTGTGCCGCCGCCAGTCCTCGATCGTCGCGAAGCCGCCGCCGTGCTCGGCGTACGTGGCGGCGTCGGGCAGGGTCTGGCCCGCCACGGGGTACGGGTAGAAGTAGTCGTCGAAGTGCACGCCGTCGACGTCGTAGTGCTCGACGCTGTGCAGGATCGCGGCGTAGATGTGCTCGCGCGCCTCCGGCAGGCCCGGGTCGAAGTAGAGCTTGCCGCCGTACGGCCACACCCAGTCGGGGTGCTGCCGGGCCGGGTGCTCGGGCACGAGCTTCGTGGGGTCCGTCTGCATCGACACGCGGTACGGGTTGTACCAGGTGTGCAGCTCGAGGTTGCGGGCGTGCGTCTCCGCCACGACGAACGCGAGCGGGTCGAACCCGGGGTCGCCGCCCTGGGTGCCCGTGAGGTACTGCGACCAGGGCTCGTACGGGCTGGGCCAGAACGCGTCCGCCGTCGGCCGGACCTGCACGAAGACGGCGTTGAGGTGCATGCCGACGGCGACGTCGAGCCAGTGGAGGTACTCGGCCTTCAGCTCGTCCGTGCTCAGGCCGGTGCGCGACGGCCAGTCGATGTTGACGACCGACGAGATCCACATCGCGCGCAGCTCGCGCTTGCGGGCGGTGGTCCCGGCGGCGGCCTTCGGGGTGGCCTCCGAAGCTCTGGCGGGCGTCATCGAGCCGACGGTCACGGACAGCGCCGAGCCCGCCACCCCCGCCGTCGCGAGGGAGAGGAAGCCGCGCCGGTCGAGGGCGCGCTCGCTCGCGCCGTGGTCGGCTCGGCCGGTCGGATCGGGGTGCGTCATTGCAGACCTCCGGTGGTCAGGCGTGGGGTAAGGGAGTTTCACGCTCACGGGTACCTGTGAAGACGAGTGTCGCGGATGTGGTACCGCGCGCGCCACCCCCGCGCCTGTGCTTACCGTGCGTTCGGGCAACGACGCCCCGGACCTTCTGACGCGGAGAGGGCACCACCATGCGCACCGTGCGACGCATCATCACGACCGGAGTCACCCTGGGGATCGCCACGGCGGTGGCCTTCACGAGCGGGGTCGCGGGGGCGGGGGCCGCGGCGGCCGCCGTCCGGCCGCTCCCCGACAAGAGCTACGGGCTCTCCTCCTACTACGGGCCGAGGTGCATGCCCATCAGGGGAGCGTCCACCTCCCACCTCGGCCAGGACATGAGCGCGAAGAAGGGCACCCCGATCAAGTCCGTCGCCCCCGGTACCGTCGTCAAGGCCGGGTCGGCGCCCGGCTTCGGCCAGGTCGTGGTGGTGCGCTCCAACGCCGACGGCGGCAAGGTCTTCGCCGTCTACGGCCACGTCGTCGACGGCGACAAGTACGTGAAGGCCGGCAAGTACGTGAAGCGCGGCCAGCGCATCGCCGACGTCGGCAGCTCCGGCACGTCCACCGCGCCGCACCTGCACCTGGAGATCTGGAAGCGCGAGTACAAGGGCTCCGGCAGCACCACCGACCCGCTGCCGTGGATGAAGAACCACGGGGCGTCGCTCACCGCCGGCGCGGCGTGGGCGTACAAGCGGGTCGTGCCGAAGTCCTGCAACTACTACACGACCACCAAGGTCAACCTGCGCTCCGGCCCGGGCACCGGCTACCGCGTGCTCAAGACCGTCAAGGTCAACCGCTGGCTCACCGCCAAGCCCGGCGCCGGCTCGGGCGTGTGGCGCAAGGTGAGCTACGGCGGCACCACCGGCTGGATGCACGCGAACTACGTCTCCCCGGGGCTCACCTCGCTGGGGACGCGGTACGTGAAGGTCGACGGCCTGCGGCTGCGCTCGGGCCCAGGCACCGGCTACAAGGCCATCGACACGCTCAACAAGGGCAAGGCCGTCAAGAAGATCTGGGACTCCTCCGGCGGGTGGGTCAAGGTGTTCGTCAACGGCCACCAGGGCTACGTCGCGTCGAAGTACGTCGGGTCGACGAAGCCCTGAGCGCCGGGCGTCAGACGGCGTGCCGGTCCGTGGCGTTGAGCCGCGCGACCGTCGCGTCGTAAGCGCCCGACGTCTCGGCGAAGCGGAGGAACTTCACGCCCTCGACGAGGATCTCGTGGGCGTCGGGACGGGCCGCGAGGAGGTCGACCACCTCGTCGGCGAACGCGTCCAGCGGCATGGCGATCGGGTTGTCCTCCTGCCCCGGCATGAGGGCCGTGCGGACCGCGGGCGGCACGATCTCGATCACCTGCACGCCCGCCGGCTCGAGCTGCAGCCGGATGCCCTCGCTCAGCCGGTGGACCGCGGCCTTGGTCGCGTTGTACGTGGGCGTCACGGCGAGCGGCACGTGCGCCAGCCCCGAGGAGACCGTGACGAACGCGGCGCCCGAGCCCGCCGCGGCGCGGGCACGCAGGTGCGGCAGGAACGCGGCGGCCAGGCGGATCGGGCCGAGCAGGTTGGTGGTCACCGTGCGCTCGGCGGTGGCGAGGAAGTCGGACGAGGTCCAGTCCTCGGGCTGCATGATGCCCGCCATGGCGACGACGGCGTCCAGGCCGGGGTGGCGCTCCAGCACCACGTCGCGGGCCGCCTCGATGCTTGCGGCGTCGGCGGTGTCGACGCGGACGGCGTCGATCCCGGGGTGGGCGGCGACGATCTCGTCGAGCAGGGCGGTGCGGCGGCCGCCCACGATCACGGTGCTGCCGCGGGCCTGGAGCCGGAGGGCGAGCGCGAGGCCGATGCCGCTGGTCGCGCCGGGGACGAAGACGGTGCTGCGGGTGAGGTCCATGCCCCTCACCCTGCGCGGCCCGGCGCGCGGGCGGGAGAGGAGCGGTCGTCGGGGGACCGACGATCCCTGGCTGCGGCCTGGCCCGACCGGCGGCGGCGGCGGACGATGGGCGCATGGAGCGTGCCGCCGACCGTCGAGAGCTGGCCGAGTTCCTGCGCCGTCGCCGGGAGGCGGTGCAGCCCGCCGACGTCGGCCTGCCCACGGGCGCCCGACGTCGCACCGCGGGGCTGCGGCGGGAGGAGGTCGCGGCGCTCGCCGCCATGTCGGCCGACTACTACACGCGGCTGGAGCAGCAGCGCGGCCCGCAGCCCAGCGAGCAGATGCTCGCGTCGCTGGCGCGGGCGCTCCGGCTCACGGACGACGAGCGCGACTACCTGTTCCGCGTGGCCGGTCGGGGGGCGCCGGACCGGGTGACGATGTCGTCCCACGTGTCGCCCGCGCTGCTGCGCGTGCTCGACCGACTGTCCGACACGCCCGCCCTCGTGCTGTCCGCGCTCGGCGAGACGCTCGTGGCCAACGATCTCGCCGTCGCGCTGCTGGGCGACCGGTCGGCGCTGACGGGGTGGGCGCGCAGCGACGTCTACCGCTGGTTCACCGACCCGTCCGAGCGGCTGCTGTACCCCGAGGACGACCGCGACCGGCAGGGGCGCTCGCTCGTGTCCACGCTGCGTGTGGCACACGGGATGCTCGGCCCGCGCTCGCGCGCGGGCGAGCTGGTGCGTGAGCTGCGGGAGCGCAGCCCCGAGTTCGCCGAGCTGTGGGACCGGCACGAGGTGCACCAGCGGTTCGCCGACCACAAGACGCTCGTGCACCCGCAGGTCGGGCCGATCGAGCTGGACTGCCAGGTGCTGTTCACCGAGGACCAGACCCAGGCGCTGCTGGTGCTCACCGCGCCGCCGCGCTCCGAGGCGGAGGAGAAGCTCGCCCTGCTCGCCGTCCTGGGCCAGCAGGCCATGGCGCGCTGACCCCGGCGCACCGGGGTCAGGCGAGGTAGTCCTCGACCAGCCGGGCGGCGATGCCGGTGTACGACGCGGGCGTGAGGTCCGCGAGGCGCGCGGCGACGTCGTCGGGCAGGCCGAGGCCGGCGACGAACTCGCGCATCCGAGCGGCGTCGACGCGCTGCCCGCGCGTGAGCTCCTTGAGCCGCTCGTACGGGTTCTCCATGCCCTCGACGCCGGCGACGGACGCGGCGCGCATCGCAGACTGGACGGGCTCGCCGAGCACCTCCCAGTTGTGGTCGAGGTCGTCGGCCATGAGCGCGGCGTTGACGTTGAGCGCCTTGAGGCCGCGGCGGACGTTGTCGATCGCGAGCAGCGAGTGGCCGAACGCCGGGCCGATGTTGCGCTGCGTGGTGGAGTCGGTGAGGTCGCGCTGCAGGCGGGACGTCACGAGCGTGGCCGACAGGGTGTCGAGCAGCGAGCACGAGATCTCGAGGTTCGCCTCGGCGTTCTCGAACCGGATCGGGTTGACCTTGTGCGGCATGGTCGACGAGCCGGTGGCCCCCGCGACGGGGATCTGCGTGAAGAAGCCCAGCGAGATGTACGTCCACACGTCGGTCGCGAGGTTGTGGAGGATGCGGTTGAAGCGGGCGACGTCGGCGTAGACCTCGGCCTGCCAGTCGTGCGACTCGATCTGCGTGGTCAGCGGGTTCCAGACCAGGCCCAGGTGCTCGACGAACGCCTTCGACACGGCCGGCCAGTCGGCGCCCGGGACGGCGACGACGTGCGCGCCGTAGGTGCCGGTGGCCCCGTTGAGCTTGCCCAGGTACTCGGCGCCCTCGACCCGGCGCAGCTGACGGCGCAGGCGGTGCGCGAGGACGGCGAGCTCCTTGCCCATCGTCGTCGGCGTGGCCGGCTGACCGTGCGTGCGGCTGAGCATCGGGACCTCGGCGTGCTCGCGCGCCATCTCGGCGAGCTGGTCGGTCAGCGCGGTCGCGGCGGGCAGCCACACCTCGCGCACGCCGCCCTGCACCATGAGCGCGTACGACAGGTTGTTGATGTCCTCGGACGTGCACGCGAAGTGCACCAGCTCGCTCGCGGCGGGGAGGCCGGTCTCGCCGAGGACCTCGGGCGCGGCGGCGATGCGGCGCTTGATGAAGTACTCGACGGCCTTGACGTCGTGCACCGTCTCGCGCTCGATGGCGGCGAGCTCGGCGATCTCGTCCGCGCCGAACGCGGCGGGGATCCGGCGCAGGTAGGCGATCTCGGCGTCGGTCAGCGTGGGGGCGCCGGGGACGACGGCGCCGGGGGTCGCCGTCGTGCCGTTGCACAGCGTGACCAGCCACTCGACCTCGACGTGGATGCGCGCCCGGTTCAGCGCGGCCTCGCTGAGGTGGTCCACCAGCGGCGCGACGGCGCCGCGGTAGCGGCCGTCGAGCGGCCCCAGCGCGATCGGCGGGGTGACGTCCGCGAGAGTGACGCGGGTCGGGACGGCTGTGGACTCTGTCGGCGAGGTCTGCGGCGCGGGGGAGGTCACGGCCCACATTCTCCCACGGGCCCAGACGGACGCGGTGAGCGCGATCTCGGGGACAGGCCGACCGCGAACTGTCCCCGAGATCGCGCTCACCACGATCGCCGGCGCCCGGTTCAGCCGAGGAGCGGGTAGCTCCCGCGGACCGTGCCTCGCGGGTCGCGGGCCCGCTTGAGGTCGCGCAGCCGGGCGAGGGCGGCGTCGTCGTACGCGGCCGCGACGCTCTCGCCCGGGGCGAGGAACGTCGCGGGCTTGCGCAGCGTGGCGACCCTCGCGAGCTCGGCCGGCAGCGCCTCGAGGCGGTGGCCGACGGCGGCCGCGAGGCTCGGCTCGAACGCCAGACCGAACGCGTACAGCAGGTAGGGCTCGTCGATCGCGCCCAGCGCGCCCGCGCCGTCGCCCGGCGCGGCCAGGGCGCCGCCCAGGTGCCGCAGCTGGAGCACGAGCAGCGGCGCGACCGAGGTCGTGAACAGGCGCTCCACCGCCTCGTCGTCGATCCCCTGCAGCAGCTCGGCGCGGCCCTTCCCCGCGGAGGGGTCGGTCGGGTCGGCGGTGATGTCGCCGACGTCGGCCGGCGCGACCGGGCCGATCGCCGCGTCGACGCCCGGCCCGAGGACGTCGGGGACCCCGGCGAACGGGGCGAGCAGCGCGCGCGCCGCGGCGGCGTCGCCCAGGTACGCGGCGTGCACGACGACGACGGCCGGGGCGCCGGGCGCCTCCACCCGCGACAGCCAGACGCTGAGCTCGGCCGGGGCCGTGGCGGTGACCTCGCGGAAGGCGCCGAGGACCTCGGCGGCGCGCGCGGCCGGCC
This sequence comes from Isoptericola sp. NPDC056134, assembly GCF_042264825.1. Lineage (NCBI taxonomy): Bacteria > Bacillati > Actinomycetota > Actinomycetes > Micrococcales > Promicromonosporaceae > Isoptericola > Isoptericola sp. NPDC056134. The sequence goes on along the minus strand of NZ_JBHJVM010000005.1, from coordinate 222,604 downwards.
AGGCGACCTTGCCGCCCGCGAACGCGGGCAGCTCGACCAGGTCGATCTCCATCGCCGTCACGACGGCCAGGTCGCCGCCCCCGCCGCGCAGCCCCCAGAACAGCTCGGGGTCGGAGGCGGCGGTGACGGTGACCTTCTCGCCCGCGGGGGACACGACGTCGAACGACCGCACGTGGTCGGCCGCCAGGCCGTGGGCGCGGCTGAACCACCCCAGCCCGCCGCCGAGGGTGTAGCCGACGGCGCCGACGCCAGGGGCGCTGCCGAGCAGGGTCGTGAGGCCGTGCGGGGCCGCGGCGGACTGCACGGCTCCCCACGACGCCCCGGCGCCGACCCGGGCGGTGCGGCGCACCGGGTCCACCTCGACGGCGTCGAGCGCGCGGGTGCGCAGGAGGACGGTGCCCACCACGTCGCCCGACGCGCCGTGGCCCGTCGACTGGGCGGCGACCGTCAGCCCGGCGTCGCGCGCGTGCCGCACCGTGGCGGCGACGTCGTCGGCGTCAGCGGCCTCGACGACGGCCGCGACGGGCTGCCGGACGGCGAGGTTCCAGGGGGTCGCGGCGGCGTCGAACGCGCCGTCGCCGGGCAGGAGCACCCGCCCGCGCAGGTCGCGGGCGGAGGCCGGGGAGAAGGTGTCGGTCGAGGCCACATCGGTCGAGGCCGGATCGTTCGAGGTCAGGGAGGTCATGCGGGCTCCTGGTCGAAGGGCCGGTGTCGCACCCTCGTGGTTCGGTGTCACCGGCAGCGTGCGCTGTCACCTCTCTGACACGGCCCGACGAAGGAGTGTGACCGGTGAGCACGGATCAGTTCGCGGCGGGCCGGCTCACGGCGGACCAGTTCGAGGCGTTCCGGCCGCACCTGCGTGCGGTCGCGTACCGGGTGCTGGGGTCGACGGCGGACGCGGAGGACGCCGTGCAGGACGCGTGGGTGCGTGCGCACGCCGCCGGCGCCGCAGGGGTGGAGAACCTCGGCGGCTGGCTCACGACGATCGTCGGACGGGTGGCGCTCAACCTGCTGCGCTCGCGCGGGACGCGCCGGGAGACGGCGTGGGACGGGCACCTGCCGGACCTGCTCGTGGCGCCGGCCGACGGGCCGGCCGACCCCGAGCGGCGGGCGGTCGAGCAGGACGACCTCGGCTCGGCGCTGATGGTCGTGCTGGACACCCTGGCTCCCGCCGAGCGCGTCGCGTTCGTGCTGCACGACCAGTTCGCGGTCCCCTTCGAGGAGATCGCGCCGCTCGTCGACCGGTCGCTCCCCGCCACGCGTCAGCTCGCCAGCCGCGCGCGCCGCAAGGTGCGCGACGCCGTGCCCGTGCAGGACGACGTCGCGCGGCGTCGGGAGGTCGTCGCCGCCTACCTCTCCGCGTCGCAGGCGGGGGACTTCGACGGCCTCGTGGCGCTGCTCGACCCGGAGGTCGTGGTGCGCCTCGACTACGGGCCGGGGGAGCTGTCCCGCGTGCTGCGGGGCGCGCAGGCCGTCGCGGAGCAGGCGCGCCTGCACTTCGGCACGGCGCGCTTCTCGCGGCTCGCGCTCGTGGCCGGCTCGCCCGGCCTGGTCACCGTCCTCGAGGACGGGACGGTCTACTCGCTGCTCGCGTTCACGGTGCGGGACGGCCGGGTGGTCGGCATCGACATCCTGTCGGACGCCGCCCGGCTCGCGGGGGTGCCGGAGGCATAGCGGACGTCGGTCTCGGACGTCGGTATCCGACGTCGGCTTCGGACGCGGGGACGGCGCGGCGCGGTGGGGAGCCTGTCCCCAGGGCGGCGCCGTCCACAGGCCGAAGTCGCGCCCGGAGTCACGGTCGGGGCGCGGCCTAGCGTCGCGGGCATGACCTCACCGGCCCCACCCTTCTCGTCCCCGGCACCCGACCCGAGCGCCGCCCGTGCCGCCGTCCTCGTGGCGCGCCACGACGTCCTCGACGCCACTGCGGGCGCACGGCGCAGCCTGGCGGTGGCCTGGCAGTCGACGGCGGCCGACCGGTTCCGCGACGACGTCGGCGCCCTGCTCGCCGACCTCGACGCCGATCTGCGGCTCCTCGAGGGGGCTGCCGAGGTGCTGGCCCGGTGACGCGCGGGCTGCCGCCCGAGGAGACCCTGGACGTCGTGGGCGGCCGGGCCCTCGCCCAGGTCGACGCCGAGGCCGTGCAGGGCGCGGCGGTGCTGCTCGACGGCGTGGCGGAGGGCCTGCGGCGGGCGTCCCACCGGTCGTTCGGCGCCGCCGGGACCCTGCGGGGTGCGGCGTGGGCCCCCGACCCGTGGCCGCGACCGGCCGTGCCGCTGCCCGGCGCCGCGGGGGACGACGCCGCGGCTGCCGCGTACCGGGAGGCGGCTGCGGCTCGGCTGGACGAGGTGAGCGCCCGGCTGCGCGCCCGGGCCTCGACGGCGGAGGGCTGCTCGCGCCGGCTGCGGCTCGCGGCCGGCCTGTACCGGGAGGCGGAGAGCGTGGTGCAGCGCGTCGCCGACGGGGCCGTGACCCTGCTGGCGGGCGCGGCGGGAGCCTGGCTCGGGCTGGCGGCGACGCCGGTGCTGACCGTCACGTCCGTGGCGGACGGGCTGCGCGGTGTCCGGGCCCGCGGCGCCTCACCCGGCTCTGGCCCACGCGGCTCTGGACCGACCGGCGCGACCGTGGCGCCGCCGACCGCGTCCTCCCCGCCCGATCCGCCGACAGCGCCGGTGACCACGGGCCCCGACGGGAGGCTGGCGAGCGTGTGGCGGGTCGTCGCGCCGTTCTCCGACGAGGCGGTCGGGGGTTTCGCGGCGGGGTTCAGCGCCACCCGGCCATTGACCTGGCAGGACCTGCGGCGCGGGATCGAGGAGGGCCCGGCGACCGCGCTGGACCCCGTCACGCGCGGCGCGGGCTCGCTGTCCGACGTCGTGGCCGCGCTGCTGCCCGACGCGGTGCCCCAGGTGGTGGCCCTGGCCGACGCGGACCTCGCCGGCCCTCGGCCCGGGTGGGCGGACCGGCCGGCGGGCTCCGTCGCGGAGACGCTCGCGCGCACCGCGGACCTCTACCCCCAGGGCAGCGGAGTCGTCGACCGGCCCGCGGCCGGTGTGCCCGCCGGGACGCTCGCGGTGGAGGAGGTCGTGCACGGCGACGGCACGACGTCGTGGACCGTGCTGATCCCCGGGACCCAGGAGCTCCTGTCGTCCTCGAACCCGTTCGACGCCGCGACCGACCTCGGCCTCATGGCGCACGAGGCGGCGGACGTGTCCGTGGCCGTGGAGCAGGCCCTCGACGCGGCGGGCGCGTCCCCGGACGAGCCCGTGGTGCTCGTGGGCCACAGCCTCGGCGGGATCGCTGCGGCGGCGCTCGCGGCGTCGTCGGCGTTCCGCGCGAACCACCCCGTCGGCGGCGTGGTGACCGCGGGGGCGCCGACCGCGTCGTTCGCCCTCCCCGCGGGGGTGCCCGTGCTGCACGTGGAGAACGAGGAGAGCCTGGTCGAGAACGTGGACGGCAGGTCCCGCGAGGAGGGGCCGGCCACGGCGGACCGCGTCACGGTGGGGCGCCGGCTGCTGGACTCGACGGACCCGGCCGACGTCGCCGCGGCCGGGAGCATCTCGCTCGCCCATGCGATGCCCACGCACCTGCGCACGCTGGCGGCGGCGCGGCGGTCCGGGAACGTGCAGGTGGCGGGGGTGACGGCGCGGCTGGAGCGGCTGCTCGACGGCACCCGGGCGCGCACCCGGTTCTTCGCGGCGCGCCGGGTGGACCCGGCGCCGCCCCTGGTCATGGCGCCCGGGACGACGGCGCCCCCGCCGGGGAACCCGACGGGGGCGATGCTGCACTGAGCGTGTCGTGCGGCGGAGGCCGGTGCGTCAGCCCTTCTTCGGCGCGAACGCGCCGATGATCGCCTGCAGCACGGCGAGGATGAGGGCGATCCAGACGAACCACCAGAAGCCGCCACTGACGTCGACGCCCCAGTCCCCGAACCACCCCTGGTCGGTGATCCAGGTCGTGAGCCACAGCACACCGGCGTTGATGACCAGGTAGAAGAGGCCCAGCGTGAGGATGAGCAGCGGGATCGAGATGATGCTGACGATCGGCTTCACGAAGCTGCTGATGATGGTGAACACCAACGCGACACCGAGCACCGCCAGGATGTACTCGAGCACGTTGTCGCCGTCGTACGGGGGCAGGATCTCGAGGTTGGTGAAGATCAGGTCGCTCAGCCACAGCGCCACGGCCGTGACGAGGGTGCGGACGATGAAGTTCATGCGGCCATCGTGGCACGTCATGAGTGCGCGGGGCAGGCGCGACGCTCGATGCCGCGGGGCTCGGCGGCCGGATCCCGGCGACCGGCCCGCGCGCGTAGGCTCGCCGGGTGAGCGAGCCGTCCGTCCTCGTCCTGCACGACAACCCCGACTGGCTGCCGCCGTTCGAGCGGGCCTTCGACCGCGCCGGCGTGCCCCTGGAACCGGTGCACCTGGGCGACGTCGCCCTGGACCTCGCCGCGCCGCCGCCCCTGGCCGTGCACTGGTCGCGGCTCAGCGCGTCCGCGCACACGCGCGGCGTCCCGCACGCACCGGAGGCCGCGCAGGCGGTGCTGTCCCGGGCCGAGGCGGCGGGCCGCCGAGTCGTCAACGGCACGCGCGCCGCGGCGCTCGAGGTGAGCAAGGTGCGGCAGTACGCCCTGCTGCGCGCCGCCGGGCTCGACGTGCCGCGCACGACCGCCGTCACGGACCGCGCGGCGCTGCGGGCGGCGGCCGCACGGTTCGGCGCCCCGTTCATCACCAAGCACAACCGCGGCGGCAAGGGGCTGGGGGTGCAGCGGTTCGACGACGTCGAGACGTTCGCCGCCGCCCTGGACGCGGGCCTGCTCGACGAGCCCGTCGACGGCGTGTGGCTGCTGCAGGAGCTGCTCGTCGCGCCCGAGCCGTTCGTGACCCGTGCGGAGTTCGTCGGCGGCCGGCTCCACTACGCGGTCCGCGTGGACACGTCCACCGGGTTCGAGCTGTGCCCGGCCGAGGCGTGCGCGCTGCCGGGGGCCGACGGCGTCGCCCCGCCGCCGCTGTTCGCCCTGCGGCCCGAGGTCACGGCCGAGCACCCGGTCGTCGTGCGGCTCGAGCGGCTGCTCGCCGAGCAGGGGATCGAGATCGCCGGGGTCGAGTTCTTCGAGACGGTCGACGGCCGCACCGTGCCGTACGACATCAACACGAACACCAACTACAGCCCGGACGTCGAGGAGTCCGTCGAGGTACCCGCCGCCGACGCGATCGCCCGGTTCTTCGCCGGCCTGGTGCGGGAGCTCGCCGGGGGAGTACCCGCCTCCGCGAGGTAGTACCCACCGTGCCGAGGTAGTACGAGCCCTCGCGAGGTAGTACGGACCGAGCCGAGGTAGTACGAGCCCTCGCGAGGTAGTACTGCCTCGCGGAGGGAGGGACGACCTCGCCCACCACCGCGCGGGTGGCATCCTTGATCGCTGTGACCACCCCCGCTGACTCGCCGGCCGTCCAGAACCCTGCCGTCCCCCTGCGCGCCGCCGTCGCCGCGCTGCCCGCGTACGTGCCGGGCGCGCGGCCCGCCGAGGGCGCGAAGCTGTGGAAGCTGTCGTCGAACGAGAACCCGTACCCGCCGCTGCCGTCCGTCCTCGAGGCCATCACGCGTGCGGCGGAGGAGACCAACCGCTACCCCGACATGTACGCGACGGAGCTCGTCGAGGCGCTCGCGGCGCACGTGGGCGTCCCGGCCGAGCAGGTCGTGGTGGGCAACGGCTCGGTGGCCGTGCTCGGGCACGTGCTGCAGGCCGTCGTCGAGCACGGCGACGAGGTCGTGTTCCCGTGGCGGTCGTTCGAGGCCTACCCGATCGTGGTCGCCGTCGCGGGCGGCGTCGCCGTCACCGTGCCGGTCGCCGCGGACGGCCGGCTCGACCTGTCCGCCATGGCCGCCGCCGTCACGCCCCGCACGCGCGTCGTCATGGTCTGCACGCCCAACAACCCCACCGGCCCCGTGGTGCACGCGGACGAGCTGGAGGAGTTCCTCGCCGCGGTTCCGCGCGACGTGCTGGTGATCGTCGACGAGGCGTACCTCGAGTTCGTGCGCGACCCGCAGGCGCCCGAGGGTGTCGACCTGCTGCGCCGGCACCCCCACGTCGTCCTGCTGCGCACGCTGTCGAAGGCGTACGGGCTGGCGGGCCTGCGCGTCGGGTACGCCGTCGCGGAGCCGCGCCTCGCCGCCGGCATCCGCGCGGTGTCGACGCCGTTCGGCGTGAACCACATCGCCCAGCGCGCGGCGCTGGCCTCGCTCGAGCCGGTCGCGCAGGACGAGCTGCGCCAGCGGGTCGACGCGCTGGTCGCCGAGCGCGAGCGCGTCGTCGCCGCCCTGCGCGAGCAGGGCTGGGACCTGCCGGAGACGCACGCCAACTTCGTGTGGTTCCCTCTCGGCGAGGAGACCGTGGCGCGCGCCGCCGAGGCGACCGCCGCCGGCGTCCTCGTGCGCCCCTTCGCCGGCGACGGCCTGCGCGTCAGCATCGGCGAGGTCGAGGCGAACGACGCCTTCCTCGCCGTCGCCGCCACCTGGCGCCCCTGACCCTGCCCCGCCACCCGGGTGGGTGGCGGGGCAGGGTCAGGTCAGCGGGGGAGGTTCCGCAGGTTGGAGCGCGCCATGGACATGACCTCGCCCATGCCGCCGCCGAAGATCTGCTTCGTCATCGCGGTGGCGAACCCGCGGATCTGCCCCGACGTGATGGACGGCGGGATGGACAGCGCGTTCGGGTCGGTGACGACCTCGATGAGCGCCGGGCCCTTGCGGTCCAGCCCGTCCCGGAGCGCGCGGCGCAGGTCCTTCGGCCGCTCGACCCGGACCGACGGGATGCCGACGGCGAGGCCGATGTTCCGGTAGTCCACGGGCGGGGAGTCGGTGCCGTACGACGGCAGCCCCTCGACGAGCATCTCCAACTTCACCATGCCGAGCGTCGCGTTGTTGAAGACGACGACCTTCACCGGCAGGTCGTAGGTGCGCACGGTGATGAGCTCGCCCAGCAGCATGGACAGGCCGCCGTCGCCGGCGAGCGCCACGACCTGCCGCCCGGGCTCCGCGAACGCGGCGCCGATGGCGTGCGGCAGGGCGTTCGCCATCGACCCGTGGATGAACGACCCGATGACGCGCCGCTTCCCGTTGGGCGTGAGGTAGCGGGCCGCCCACACGTTGTTCATGCCGGTGTCGACGGTGAACACGGCGTCGTCGGCCGCCGTCTCGTCGAGCTGCACGGCCGCGTACTCGGGGTGGATGGGCGTGTGCCTCTCCACGTTGCGGGTGTACGCACCCACGACCTTGGTCATGAGCCCGGCGTGCTTGTCGACCATCGTGCGCAGGAACTTGCGGTCCTTCTTGCGCTTGACCAGCGGGTTGAGCAGCTTCAGGGTCTCGCCGACGTCGCCGTGCACCGGCAGGTCGAGGCGGGTGCGGCGGCCCAGGTGGGAGGCGTCGACGTCGATCTGAGCGGTGCGGACGTCGGCGGGCAGGAACGAGTCGTACGGGAAGTCGGTGCCGACCATCACCAGCAGGTCCGCCGAGTGCATCGCCTCGTGGCAGGAGCCGTAGCCGAGCAGGCCGGACATGCCGACATCGTGGGGGTTCTCGTACTGGATGATCTCCTTGCCGCGCAGCGAGTGCCCGACCGGCGCGGCGGCCAGGTCGGCGAGCTCGAGGACGGCGTCGCGGGCGTCGCGCGCGCCCGCGCCGACGAACAGCGTGACCTTCTTGGCCTGGTTGATCGCGTCGGCGAGGGCCTCGACGTCGGCGGTGTTCGGCACGACGCGCGCCGGGCAGGCGCCGGGCACGAGGATCGGGGCGTCGTCGTCGGGCACGCGCTCGTCGGCGACGTCGCCCGGCAGGGTGAGCACCGCGACGCCCGGCGCGGCGAGCGCGTGCTGGATGGCCGACCGTGTGACGCGCGGCAGCTGGGCCGGGGACGAGATCAGCTCCGAGAACACGGACGCCTCGTTGAAGATGCGGTCCGGGTGGGTCTCCTGGAAGAACTGCGTGCCGATCTGCGCGCTGGGGATGTGCGACGCGATGGCGAGCACCGGCAGCCTGGAGCGGTTCGCGTCGTAGAGGCCGTTGATGAGGTGCAGGTTGCCCGGCCCGCACGACCCGGCGCAGACGGCGAGCTCGCCGGTCACCTCGGCGTCGGCGGCGGCCGCGAACGCCGCCGCCTCCTCGTGACGCACGTGCACCCAGTCGATGCCGTCGGTGCGGCGGACGGCATCGACGACGGGGTTCAGGGAGTCCCCGACGATCCCGTAGATGCGCTTCACGCCGGCGGCGACGAGCTGGTCGACGAGGTGTTCGGCGACGGTGCGGGCCATGACGAGACCTCCTGATGACGGCGGCTGGTCCGTCTCGATCCTGCCTCCGGTGCCGTGTTTCCGCAGGACGTCGGGACGTGAGGTGGCGCACCCGCACGCTTTCCCCGACAGGGTTGACCTCAACCATGGTTCAGGTCACACCATCGAGGGATGACGACGACGAGCTCACCTCCGGCCCCGCCCGCCGCGACCCCGCGGGCCGTCCCGCGCCACGTCCGCGACCTGGTTGCCCGGGTCACGGGCGACGAGAAGCACGACCCGAGCGCGCACTCGACCCTCGACGTCGTGTGGACGCTGTACGACCAGGTGCTCCGCGTCGACGCGGCCCGCCCGGACGCCCCCGACCGCGACCGGTTCCTGCTCTCCAAGGGCCACGGCCCGGCCTCGACGTACGCCGTGCTGGCGGCGAAGGGCTTCTTCCCGGCGTCGTGGCTGGACGACGTCGGGTCGTTCGACTCGCCGCTGGGCCACCACCCCGACCGCATGCTGGTGCCGGGCATCGAGATCGGCAGCGGCTCGCTCGGGCACGGGCTGCCGCTCGCCGTCGGCCTCGCGCTCGGGCTGCGCGGCCGGTCGACCGCGCGCGTCGTCGTCCTCGTGGGCGACGCCGAGCTCGACGAGGGCAGCAACGCGGAGGCGATCCAGGTCGCCGGCCGGTACGGGCTCGGCAACCTCACCTGCGTCGTCGTCGACAACCACAGCGACAACCTGGGCTGGCCCGGCGGCATCGCGCCCCGGTTCGCCCTCGAGGGCTGGACGGCCGCCGAGGTGCGCACCCACGACCAGCCCCGCCTGACCGCCGCGCTGCGGCACACCGAGCCCGACCGGCCCACGGTCGTGGTCGTCGACACCACCTCGAAGGACGCCGCATGACCGCCCTCGCCCCTGCCCCGCAGGCGCTCGACCTGCGCACCCGCTTCTACGCCGAGCTCGACCCGCTGCTCGACGCGCACCCGGACGTCGACGTCGTCCTGGCCGTGATCGGCTCCGGCTACATGGGCCGCGCGATCGCGCGCCACCCCGGCCGCATCATCGACGTCGGCATCCGCGAGCAGGCGCTCATCGGCGTGGCCGGCGGCCTGGCCCTGGCCGGGCGACGGCCGATCGTGCACACGTTCGCGTCGTTCCTCGTGGAGCGGCCCTACGAGCAGGTGAAGCTCGACCTCGGGCACCAGGACGTCGGCGCCGTGCTGGTCAGCGCCGGCGCCTCGTACGACGTGTCGGCCGGCGGCCGCACGCACCAGTCGCCCGCGGACGTCGCGCTGATCTCCGCGCTGCCGGGCTGGACGGTGCACGTGCCCGGCCACGCCGACGAGGTCGCCGAGCTGCTGCACCGCGAGGCCGCCGGAACGGGCCGCACGTACATCCGGCTCTCCGGGCAGCGCAACGCCCGTCCGGGGCCGGTGGACGGACGGCTGCACCTGGTGCGCGACGGCGGGGAGACGCCGCCGTCGTCCGGCTCGGCGCCGCTGGTCGTCGCCGTCGGCCCGATGCTCGACACCGTGCTGGACGCCGTCGCCGACCTGCCCGTCCGTGTCGCGTGGACGGCCACGCCGCACCCGCTCGACGCCGACGGGCTCCGCGTGCTGGCCGGCCCGGCGCCGGTGCTCGCCGTCGTGGAGCCGTACCTGGAGGGCACGAGCGCCGCCGCCGTCGCGGCGGCGCTGGTCGACCGGCCCAGCCGTGTGCTGCACGTCGGCGTGCCCGGCGAGTCGGAGCTGCGCAGGTACGGGACGCCGCGCGAGCACGCCGCCGCGCACGGCCTCGACGCGGCGGGTGTCCGACGGCGGGTGGCGCCGTTCCTCGTCTGACCGTCGGTCCGGGTGCCTACGCTGACGGGATGAGCAGCGACGTGAGGAACATCCGGGCCGCCCTCGAGAGCATCGCCGAGCCGTGGCAGCCGCACCTGCTGGCGAGCGTCAACGACTACGCGGTGAAGGTGGTCAAGCTCGACGGGGAGTTCGTCTGGCACACGCACGACGACACCGACGAGCTGTTCCTCGTGCTCAGCGGGCAGCTCACGATCCAGCTCCGGGACCGTGACGTCGTCCTCGGGCCGCAGGACGTGTTCGTCGTGCCGCGCGGCGTCGAGCACTGCCCCCGGGCGGACGGCGAGGTGCACGCGCTGCTCGTCGAACCGACCGCCACGGTCAACACGGGGGACGCCGGCGGCGAGCGGACCGCGCCGCTGCGCGAGCTCGGCTGAGCCCCGTGTCCTCGTCGGCTCGCGCCGCGAGCGCGGCCTACGCGGCCCGGGCGCAGGAGTACACGGACCTGTTCGGCTCGATGGACGCGGTGCACGACGACGACCGGGCGCTCGTCGAGCGGTGGGCCGCCGGGCTGACCGGGCGCGTCGTCGACGCCGGGTGCGGGCCGGGGCACTGGACGGACTTCCTCGCCCGTCGCGGCCTGGACGCGGAGGGCGTCGACCTCGCGGAGCCGTTCCTCGAGCGTGCCCGGGCCGAGTACCCCGCCGTGCCGTTCCGCCGCGCCTCGCTCGCCGACCTCGGCGTGCCGGACGGCAGCCTCGGCGGCGTGCTGGCCTGGTACTCGCTCATCCACAGCCCGCCCGAGGCTGTGGACGGCACGGGGGTCGACGCCGTGCTGGCGGAGCTCGCCCGCGCCGTCGCGCCGGGCGGCGGGCTGCTCCTCGGGTTCTGCCGCGGCCCGCGCGTCGAGCCGTTCGACCACGCCGTGACGACCGCCTGGTTCTGGCCCGTCGACGAGCTGGCGGCGCGCGTCGAGCGGGCGGGGTTCGACGTCGTGGAGACCGCCGAGCGCACAGACCCCGGCGTCCGCCCGCACGGCGCGATCAGCGCGCGGCGTCGGGCGGCGGCTCCAGCGTGACGGTGCCGCCCGCGAGAGGGTCGTCGGGCAGCGGCTCCACCAGCGTGGCGACCGGCCCCGCGGCGCCGCCGTACTCCACGGGCGGGCGGATCCGGCCGAGGTAGAGGTCCTGCACCTCGTCGATGCCCTGCGCCGCCGGGCGCAGCGCCTCGCGCAGGCTGCGCGACCGCACCACCCGTACGACCAGCGCGACGACCACCGCGCCCCAGAAGGCCCATGCCGGCACCGATGCCCACGGGCTTCCCGTCACCTGGAGCACGAGGCACAGGCCCAGTGGCACGATGGCCCCCAGCAGCAGCGCGAGCCAGCCTCGACGAGTCATCGGCGTCTCCTTCGACGTCCCGACCCTACCGACGGTTCACCGGCGGAGCAGGCTCTGGGCGTACTGATCGAGGACGGTCAGGACGCCCGGGTGCTCCCACACGCGGTTGCGGCGCAGCCCGGTCCGCTCGACCAGGACGCCGGCGTCGGCGAGCTGGGCGAGAGCGTTCTGCGCGGTCTGTCCCTTCATGCCCAGGTGGTCGGAGAGGAAGCGAGCGTTCACGACGGGGTGGGACACCAGATGCGGCACCACCCGCCATGCCACGGCCTGTCGCCGGAGCCCACGGAGGTGTTCGCGGGCGACGTCGACCTGCGCGGCGAGGTCGTCGACGAGCCGGGAGCCCGACGAGGCCGCGAAGCGGGCGGCGTCGGCGAAGCGCTCCACGATCGGTCGTGCGTCACCGTCGCGGTAGGCGGTCAGCGCCGCGAAGTACTGCTCGATCTGCGTGAGCAGCCCCGCGGACACCGGTGCGGTCGTCGCGGTCAGGATCCCTTTCGCCCGCAGGACGGAATGCACCATGGCGCGGCCCGTGCGCCCGCTGCCGTCGACGAACGGGTGGACGGTCTCGAAGTGTGCGTGCGCCACGGCCGCCTGGAACAGGACGGGCAGGTCGTCGCGACGGAGGAAGGCGACCAGGTCCTCCATCGCGTCTGGGACGAGCGGCGCCTGGGGTGCGACGTGCGAAGCGCCCCGAGGACTGATCGCGCTGGTCCCGATCCACACGAGCTGGTCGCGCCAGCGCCCCGCGTGGTCCTCCCAGCCGCGCTGTCCCGACAGGAGCGCACGGTCCATCTCCAGGATCGCGTCGGTGTCGAGTCGGTCCGCCAGCGCGAGTGCCGCCTCCATGGCGCGGACGTTCGCGACGACGGTACGGGCGTTCGCCGAGGTCGACTGCTCGATCTCGGCGAGGGCCAGCTGTCGGGGCCCGACGGTGAGGTCTTCGATCTGGGACGACGACGCGGACTCCGTGCGCAGGAGGATCGAGCTCATCGGGCCGAGCGTCGGGCTCGTCGTCCCGAGGACCTTGGCCGCGTACTCGTCGAAGCGGCTGAGGGCAGCGGTGGCCTCCTCGACGTTCGCGGACAGGTCCGCGGGGACGCTCCATACCCAGCCGCCGATCGCCGGCGGGACGGTCGAACGGTAGGGCCCGGACGCTGCAGCGCGCGGGCGGACCGGCTCGTCATCCCGTCGGAGTCGGCAACCCAGTACTCGTCGACGTACCCGAAGGCGGGGACCTTGACCATGAGGGTCATCTTCATCAAGGTTTCGGCGAAACCTTGACGAAGGCGCGCTCGCTAGTCCAGGTTGCGCAGCGCCGTCGGGATCGGTGTGTCCCCGGCGGAGAAGCGGACGAAGCGGCCGACGGTCGCGGGCTCGCGCAGCGCCGCGGCCACGACCTGCGCGACGTCGGCGCGCGGCACGCTGGTGTCCGTCCCGGCGGGGACGGCGCCGGTCTCGGGCAGGACGGCGATGCGCCCGGTGGGCGGCTCGTCCGTCAGCGTGCCGGGGCCGAGGATCGTCCAGTCCAGGTCGGTGGTGCGCAGGTGGTCGTCGGCGGCGAGCTTCGCGTCCGCGTAGGCGAAGAAGCCCGCGCTCTCGGGAACGCCGTGCTCGGGCGTCGAGCCCACCCACGACACCATGACGTACCGGCGCGCCCCGGCGCTCGCCGCGGCGTCCATGGAGCGGATCGCGGCGTCCCGGTCGACGGCGTACGTGCGCTCCGGGTCGCCGCCGCCGGCCCCGGCGGACCAGACGACGGCGTCCGCGCCGGCCAGCGCGGCGGCGATCTCCTCGGTGCTCGCGTGCTCGACGTCCAGCAGCGCGGGCTCCGCACCGAGGTCGGCCACGCGGTCCACCTGCTCGGGCTTGCGCACCACCCCGACGACGTCGACCACCGGCCCCGTGCCGCCGTCGGCGAGCAGCGGGATGAGCTGGCGCGCGACCTTGCCGAGCGCGCCGACGACGACGACCTTCATGACGACCTCCGAGCGGGGCGATGAACCGGACTCCCACCGTAAGCATCAGCGGGCGGGCCGCCACCGTGGGCCGGGCGCACCCGCGGTCAGCGGGCTCGCGCGACCCGGGCGGCCAACGCGGCGAAGACGAGCGCGAGCACGGCCTGCACGCCGACGGCCACGACGAACCCGCGCGGCAGGCCGGGGGCCGCGGGCACCCCGGTGCGCGCTGCGACGGCCTGGAACAGCCCGCCGAGCACGGCGACGCCGAGGCCGAGGCCGAGCTGCTGCAGCGTGGTGAACAGCCCGCCGGCGACGCCGGCCGCCCAGGTGGGCGTGCGCGACAGGACGGTGCGCAGCACCGGCCCGTACATGAGCGCCTGCGCGGCGCCGAGGGCCATGAGCAGCGGCTGCAGGGCCGCCGTCGTCCCGCCGTGCCCGCCGCCGACGACGAGGGCGAGCCCGCCCAGCACGGCGGCCTGCGCGACGGCGGACCCGGTCATCGTCCATCGCCCGGTGCGGCGCTCGATCGCGGGTGTGGCGAGGGCCGTCGCGACGAACGCGCCGCCGAAGCCGAGGAGCAGCACGACCGTGCCCCAGGCGTCGGCGCCCAACGCGCCCTGCGCGAGCGCCGAGAACTCGTACAGGAACGCCCCGTAGCCGGTGAAGAACAGCAGCGTCATGATCAGCCCGTCGCGCACGACACGGGTGCGCAGCACGCTGGGCGGCACGATCGGCAGCTCGCCGCGCCGCTCGGCCGCGCGCTGTGAGCGGGCGAACAGCGTGAGGACGACGCCCGAAGCGGCGAGCATCCCGAGCAGCGCGGGCGGCCAGCCGGCGGACGCGCCGAGCGTCAGCGGCACCACGAGCAGCAGCAGGCCGGCGGCCAGCAGGGCGGCGCCGCGCAGGTCGAGCGCGAGCGGCGCCGTCGAGCGTGACTCCGGGACGGTGCGCAGCGCGAGCAGGGCGGCCACGGCGATCGCGCCGGTGGCCGCCTGAACGGCCCGCCAGCCCACGTGGTCGCCCGCGACGCCGGCCACCGCGCCCGCGAGCGCCTGCCCGGCGATCGTCGCGACGCCGCTGACGGCGGTGAACAGGGTGACCCCGAGGGCCCGCAGGCGGTCGGGGGCGGTGGCCTGGATCGTGGACAGCACCTGCGGGGTGAACAGCCCCGCGGCGACGCCGAGCCCCGCGCGCAGCGCCACGAGCACGGGCAGGGTCGGGGCGGACGCCGCCAGGACGGACAGCGCGGCGAACGCCGCGAGGCCTGCGGCGAGCAGCCGACGTCGTCCGAAGCGGTCGCCGAGCCGCCCGGCCACGACGAGCGTCGCGGCGAACGTCGTCGTGTACGCGGACAGGACGAGCTGGCCGCCCGACACCGCGACGCCGAGGTCGGCCGTGATCGCCGGCGCGAGCAGGTTGACCGAGCCGAACGTCATGTTGACGGGCAGGTACGCGACGAGCAGGACGGCGAGCCCGAGGCCGGTGAGCGCCCGGTGCGACAGCGAAGCGGCGGGCGCCGTCGCGGCAGGCGCGGCCGCTCGGCCGGCGGGCGGGGTGGTGGTCGTGGTCATGACGACGACGGTGCGCCCGCGTCCATCCTGGTACCAGGAGCCTGTCGATCGTGGTACCACCACCACCTGGTTGCGCGCCCGGGCGAGGGTGACACTGGGGCGATGACGTCGACGACCCCCGACCGTGCCGCCCTCGGCGCCTTCTTGCGCGAGCGCCGCGGGCGCGTGACGCCCGGCGACGTCGGGCTGCCCGTCGGCGGGCGGCGACGCACGCCCGGCCTGCGCCGCGAGGAGGTGGCGCAGCTCGCCGGGGTGGGGGTCACCTGGTACACGTGGCTGGAGCAGGGGCGGGCGAGGAACGTCTCGGACCAGGTGCTCGACGCCGTCGCCCGGGTGCTGCGGCTCGACGCCGCCGAGCGCCGCCACCTCATGGTGCTCGCGGGCCGCGAGACCGCCGTCGCGCCCGGACCGCCGCCAGGCGTGCGGCCGGAGCAGCTCGCCGTGCTGGCCGGGCTGCTCCCGTACCCGGCGGCGGTGCAGACCGACGCCTACGACCTGCTCGCGGCCAACCGGGCGTACCGGTACCTGTTCGACGACCTCGACGCCCGCCCACCCGAGGACCGCAACTGCGCCTGGCTGATGTTCACCGAACCGCGCTGGCGCGGGGCGCTCGGCGACGCCGAGGACGTCGTCCTGCACAACATCGCCGCCCGCCTGCGGGCCCGGGAGCCGGAGCACCGCGACGACCCCCGCTGGTCCGCGCTGCTGGCGCGGCTGCGGGCGTCGTCGGCGGACTTCGTGCGGCACTGGGAGTCGTACGACGTCGCCGGGGACGGCACCCAGCTGCGGCACTACCGCTCGGCCCGCGCGGGTCGCCTCGACGTGCACTTCCAGAGCCTGTGGCTGGACCGGGCCCGTGGCGACCGGATCATCG
Organism: Isoptericola sp. NPDC056134; assembly: GCF_042264825.1. Classification (NCBI taxonomy): domain Bacteria; kingdom Bacillati; phylum Actinomycetota; class Actinomycetes; order Micrococcales; family Promicromonosporaceae; genus Isoptericola; species Isoptericola sp. NPDC056134. The sequence goes on along the minus strand of NZ_JBHJVM010000005.1, from coordinate 206,729 downwards.
TCATGACGCCGGCCGACGACGCGACGGCGCAGCGGCTGGAGCGGCTGGACGCGCTGGTGGGGGCGGCGCCCGCCGTGACGTCGCGGGACGACGGGGCCGCCGGTCGCGGATTGGCCGTGTCGGTCACCGGCCCCGCAGGGGGATGATGGTCCCCGTGCGCACCATCCGACAGAGCCGCAAGCTCCGCGGCGTCCGCTACGACGTCCGCGGTCCCATCCTCGTCGAGGCCCAGCGCCTCGAGGCCGAGGGCCACCGCATCCTCAAGCTGAACATCGGCAACACGGCGCCGTTCGGCTTCGAGGCACCGGCCGCCATCCAGGCCGACGTCGTGCACCACCTGCCGGAGGCGCAGGGGTACAGCGACTCGCGCGGCATCTACGAGGCGCGCACCGCGGTGGCGCAGTACTACCAGTCGCGCGGGCTGCGCGACACGAGCGTGGACGACGTGTTCATCGGCAACGGTGTCTCGGAGCTCATCTCGATGGTGCTGCAGGCGTTCGTCGACGAGGGGAACGAGATCCTCGTCCCCGCGCCGGACTACCCGCTGTGGACGGGTGCCGTCACGCTGTGCGGGGGCACCGCCGTGCACTACCGGTGCGACGAGGAGAACGGCTGGATGCCGGACCTCGAGGACCTCGAGTCGAAGATCACCGAGAACACGCACGCCATGGTGATCATCAACCCGAACAACCCCACCGGCGCCGTGTACAGCAAGGAGATGGTGGAGGCGATGGTCGACATCGCCCGCCGTCACGACCTGGTCGTCCTCACCGACGAGATCTACGAGAAGATCCTGTTCGACGGCGCCACGCACCACCACGCCGCGGCCGCGGCGGGTGACGACGTGCTGTGCCTGACGTTCAGCGGACTGTCCAAGGCGTACCGCGTGTGCGGCTACCGGGCCGGGTGGGTCATGGTGTCGGGCCCGAAGGAGAACGCCACCGAGTTCCTCGAGGGCCTCACCCTGCTGGCGAACATGCGCATGTGCGCCAACGTGCCCGCGCAGCACGCCATCCAGACCGCCCTGGGCGGGTACCAGTCGATCGACGAGCTGATCGTGCCCGGCGGCCGGTTCTACGACCAGGCGATGCTGGCCGACAAGCTGCTCAACGAGATCCCCGGTGTCACCTCCGTGCGGCCGAAGGGCGCGCTGTACTGCTTCCCGCGCCTCGACCCGGAGATGTACCCGATCGAGGACGACGAGGCGTTCGTCATCGACCTGCTGCGGGCCAAGAAGATCCTCGTCACGCACGGCACGGGCTTCAACTGGTTCGAGCCCGACCACTTCCGCCTGGTGACGCTGCCCGACGAGGAGGTCCTCACCGAGGCCATCGGCCGCATCGGGGAGTTCCTGGCCACGCGCCGGCGGTAGAGCCCGCCCCACCCGTTCTGCAACTAGTGGTTGCACATCACTCGCCCGCGGGCTAGCGTGATGTGCAACCACTAGTTGCAGGAGGGGTCATGGGTTCGACGAGCGAGCTGGGAAGCATCGAGCGGGAGATCTACGTCGAGGCGGCGCCCGAGGTCGTCTTCGAGGTGGTGAGCAGCCCGGAGCACGTCCGGCAGTGGTGGCCCGACGACGCGGACTTCGACCCGGAGCCCGGCGCGGCGGGGTCGATCACGTTCGGCGAGGGCCCGGACCGGACGGTCGAGTCGTTCACGGTGGTCGAGTCGCTGCCGCCGCGGACGTTCTCGTTCCGCTGGACGCACCCGGCCCGGCAGGAGGCGACGGCGGGCAACTCGCTGCTCGTCACCTTCGAGCTCGTGCCGTCCGGCGACGGGACGCTGCTGCGCATGACCGAGACCGGCTTCCGTGAGCAGGGCTGGGAGGTCGCGGTCCTCGAGCAGCGCTACCGCGAGCACGTCGACGGCTGGGCCTACTACCTGCCGCGGCTGGTGACCTACGCGGGGTCGCTGGAGGTCCGGCCATGACCGGGACGTCGTCGTCCGTGGACGACGGGCTCTGGTCCGCGATCGGCGACCCCACGCGACGCCGCATCCTCGACCTGCTGCTGGCCGACGGCGGCGGCACCGCGTCGTCGCTGAGCCGGCAGCTGCCGGTCACCCGGCAGGCCGTGGCCAAGCACCTCGACGTGCTCGACCGCGCCGGCCTCGTCCGGTCGACGACGGCGGGACGGGAGAAGCGGTGCGAGGTCGACGCCGCCCAGCTCGAGCGTGCCGCCGACCAGCTGGCCGCCGTCGGCCGCACCTGGGACCGGCGCCTGCAGCGCATCAAGGCGATCGCCGAGGCGATCGAGACCACGAGAAGGAGCTGATCACGATGGTGGACATCCTGCACAGGATCGCGACGACGACCGCGACGCCCCAGGCGATGTACGACGCCCTGACGACCGTGGACGGCCTCGCCGGCTGGTGGACCCAGGAGACGACGGGCGACGCCGGACTCGGCGGGAAGGTCGAGTTCCGCTTCCCCGAGGGCGGCTTCGTGATGGAGGTCGAGGAGCTGCGGCCGAGCGAGCGCGTCGTGTGGCGCGTCGTCGACGGCCCCGAGGAGTGGGTCGGCACGACCGTCGAGTGGGACCTGCGTCAGGACGGCGACTGGACCGTCCTGCTGTTCGCGCACCGCGGCTGGCGCGAGCCCGTGGAGTTCATGCACCACTGCAGCACCAAGTGGGCCACGTTCCTGCAGAGCCTCAAGGCCCTCGTCGAGGGCGCCGACGCCGCGCCGTCGCCCCGGGACGTGAAGATCGACAACTGGAACTGACGACGCTGCCCTACCTCGCCGTGAGTGCGACGGCGTGCGCGACGTGCTCGCGCGTGGCCGCGAACGCCGCCGCCATCTCCCGCGCCTGTCCGGGGTACTCCGCGTGCCCGGCGGAGTGCACCGCCAGCTCCAGCTCGGCCCCGGTGCCGGCGCGCTCGGCGGCGCGGACGCCGGAGGCGACGCCGAACTGGCCGGGCGGTGGCACGTGCGCGTCCCAGAGGGCGCACTCGACGCGGGTGGGCACCCGCAGGTACGTCGCCGCCACGGACGCGTCGGTGAGGGCGAGGACGGCGCGGGCCTCGGGGTGCGCGGCCACGTACGCGCGCTGCGCCTCGCCGCTGCCGGTGCACGGCACGGCGAGGCGCTCGTCGTACTGGCCGAAGCTCGGCACCTCCAGCGTGGCGCCCACGAACCGGTCGTCCCACGGCACGGCCAGCGCGCCCACCCCGCCGCCGAAGCTCGTGCCCACGTAGTACAGGGGCAGGTCGGCGGGCACGCCCGCGACCCCGGCGAGCACCTCCCGCAGCGCCGTGGCCGCGTGCCACAGGTCGACGGCGCAGCGCCCCAGCACGTACGTCTCCACGTCCTCGATGCCGGCGAGCACGTGTGCGGTGCTCACGTCCGGGGCGCCCACCCCGGCGTTGAGCGCACCCAGGCCGCGCGCCACGGGGAAGATCACCGCCGCGTCGCGAGGCACCCGCTCGAACGACGGCGCCTCGCGGCCTCCGTACCCGTGCCCGTGCACGATGCCGACCCGGACGGGCGCGTCCACGGGCAGCGCCAGCCAGGCGCGCAGGCGCAGGCCACCGTCGGCGGTGAACGTCACGACCGACACCTCGTGGGCGCCCTGCCGGCCCACGGGCTCCGCCACGACGTCGGCCTGCACGTCGCGCGCGGCGTCGTGCCACGACCGCCACAGGTCGGCGAAACCGTCCGGCTCGGCGGCGGGCGGCACGGCCAGCAGGCCGGCGCGGTCGTAGCCGTACGTGCCGTCGATCGGGCTGTCGGGGAACCAGGCGTCATAGGGGGCGGGCAGGGTCACGGGATCTCCAGGCTCTCGAGGTCCGGGCCGACCCGCGGCAGCCTGCGTGACAGACTGTGCCGCGGGTCGAAAGGGGAGCGGGTGCTCGTCGCAGAACGCAGGTCGCGGATCCTGGCCGAGGTGCGCCGCCGGGGCGCCGCGAGCGTCACCGAGCTGGCGCAGGAGCTGGGAGTCAGCGCGATGACGGTGCGCCGGGACATCGAGGCGCTCGCGGACGCGGGCGAGCTCGACCGGGTGCGCGGCGGCGCGACGACGCGCGGGGACGCCGGCGCGGTGCAGGAGCACGGGTTCGCGTCGCGGGTGCAGCAGCAGGTCGGGGCCAAGCGGGCCATCGCCCGCCGCGCCGCACAGCTCGTGGAGCCCGGCATGGCCGTGGGGCTCTCGGGCGGCACGACGGCGTGGGTGCTCGCCCAGGAGCTGCGCGCCGTCCCCGACCTCACGGTGGTGACGAACTCGCTGCCGGTGGCGGAGGCGTTCCGCCGCCCCGACCGCGCCGACGAGCCGTACACGCAGTCCGTGGTGCTCACCGGCGGGGTCCGCACGCCGTCCGACGCGCTCGTGGGCCCGGTGGCGGTGCGCTCGCTGGAGCACCTGCACCTCGACGTCGCGTTCCTCGGCGTGCACGGCGTGGACCTGCACGCGGGCCTCACGACGCCCAACCTCCTCGAGGCGGAGACCGACCGCGCGCTGCTGGCCGCCGGCCAGGACGCCGTCGTGCTGGCCGACCACACCAAGTGGGGCGTCGTCGGGCTGACCACGATCGTCGACCTGCACGAGGTGGAGCACCTGGTCACGGACGACGGCTTGGACGACGACGCGCGCGAGCTGCTCGAGGCGCACGTCGGCGAGCTCTGGGTGGTGCCGGTCGACTGACCGCGCGGTGGCGGCGCCACCCGTCAGCGGGCGGTGCTCGCGCGCGGCACGACGCGCGCGTCCACGACCACGTGCTGCACCGGCAGGTTGCCGCCCGGCGGGGTGGCGATCTGCCGCTCCAGCTCGCTCAGCGCGCGCTCGACGAGGGCCTCCTTGTCCGGGGAGACCGACGTGAGCGACGGCGTCGTGAACTGCGCGCCCCGCACGTCGTCGATCCCCACGACCGCGACGTCCTGGGGGACGCGCCGCCCTGCCTCGTGCAGGGCGGGCAGCGCCCCGAACGCGACGGAGTCGTTGGAGCAGACGATGCCGTCGAGCTCGACGCCGCGGGCCAGCAGGTCGCGGACGGCGCGCCGCCCCTCGGCGGGTGTGAACGACTCGACCTGGGCCACCAGGTCGGGGTCGTCCGCGATGCCGAGCGCGGCCACGGCCTCGCGATAGCCGGCGTACCGGCGGTCGGCGGCGTCCGAGGGGCGCGCGTCCCGCGGCCCGACGAACGCGACCCGCCGGCACCCGACGGACGCCAGGTGCGCGGTGGCCGCGTACGACGCGGCCCGGTTGTCGATCGTCACGTGCGTGAACGGGCTGACGAGGATGTGCTCGCCGAGCAGCACCAGGGGCCCGGGGGAGGTGCGCCGCGTCAGGTCGGCCACGGACAGCGCGCGCGGGATGTGGATGAGGCCGTCGGTCGGGGGCAGCCCGATGCCGTTGGCGACGTCCACCTCGCGCTCGTGGTCGCCCGCGGTCTGCTGGATGAGGATCGACAGCCCGCGCTCGTCGGCGCGCCGCACCAGCAGCGCCGTGAGCTCGGCGAAGTACGGCTCCTCGAGGTCCGGCACGGCGAGCGCCACGATGCCGGTGCGCTCCTTCCTGTGCACGGCGGTCAGCGTAGCCCGGTCCGCCGTCCGGGACACCGTCGCGATCCCGCGCGCGGCGCGGGTGAGTCCTGCGTGCGGCACGCTCACTCCTGCACGCGCAGCGCGACCACGCGGGCCTGCGCCGAGCCGTTCGTGGCGCCGACGACGAGGCGCGCGGCAGCCAGGGGGCCGAGGTCGGCGGGCAGCGGGTGCGTGCGCAGGCGCCACCGGTTGTCGGTCTCGTCGGCGACGGTCACCCAGGCGTCGCCGGACTCGGGGGCGCCTGCCGGCAGCACCTCGACGCGGTAGTCCTTGACCAGGGTCGGCATGATCTCATCGGGCGTGCGGTGGTGGTGCAGCGTGTTGAGCTCGACGTCGAGGTCGTCGTCGAAGACCAGGCGCACCTCGCGCCCGGTGACGGGCTCGTCCCAGTCGAGGCGCAGCCACTCGTCGCGGCCGGCGACCATCGGCGACGACGCCCACAGGTGCGGGCCGCCGTGGTTGCGGTGGTAGCCGCCCGTCGCGCGCTCGGGGGCCAGCGCTCGGGTGTCCGGGCCGGCGCGGAACACGACGGACCGCCCGCGCAGCGGCTTGGTGGGCCACTGCACCAGCAGCTCCTCCGAGCTGATCTGCACGTTCTGGTCGTCGTTGTCGACGCGGTGCACCAGCGTGAGGACGCCCGCCGGCAGCGGGGAGGTGAGGCGGACGGCCACGTCGGGGTTGGCGCGCAGCACGACGACGGCGTTCTGCGGGGTGTCGGGGGCGAACGGCACGTGCGCGGTGACCCAGCGCTCGTCGCCGGCGGGCACGACGACGTCGGTCTTGGTCTCCAGGTGCGCGGGCACCACGTTCTGCGGCTTGCCGGTGGAGAACACCTCGACCGACAGGGTGGTGTCGCGGCGGGCGGAGACGAGCAGCTCGACCGTCTCGAGCCGCGGGTCCACGGGCAGCACGATGCCGAGGTCGACGTCGAGGTCGTAGACGTCGAAGCCGTCGGGACCGATGTCGCCCGGATCGAGGTCGGCCGGCTCCGCGACGGGCGCGGCGATCCGTGTCGTCGTGCTGGACGCGGTGACGCGGGCGCGGCGCGCGACGTCGTGCGGGTCGGAGTTCGCGATGCCGACGGCGGGCGCGTCCCAGCGCAGCAGCGTCTGGCGCAGCTCGTCGAGGTGGTCGGTGTAGATGCCGCGCGGGGTGGTGCCGTGCTCCACGCACAGCGCGGCCGCGGTGCCCGCGGCCTGGCCCATCGCGCCGCACGTCGCCATGACGCGCGCGGCGCCGAACGCGATGTGCGTGGCCGAGACGTCGCGACCGGCGAACAGCATGTTCTCCACGTTCACCGAGTACAGCGAGCGGTAGGGGATCTCGAAGACGCCGTCGGAGAAGCGCTGCAGCGCGCCCGCGCCCTCCGCGTACATGCCCTGGGCCGGGTGGAGGTCGATGGACCAGCCGCCGAACGCGACGCCGTCGTCGAACACCGTCTGGTCGACGACGTCGCCCTGGTGCAGCGTGTAGTCGCCGATCAGGCGGCGGTACTCGCGCTTGCCGGGCACGTTGCCGATCCACTCGAGCGTGAGGTTGTCGGCGTCGAACTTCCCGGAGTTCTTGATGTAGTCCCAGATGCCGAGGATGACGCCGCGCAGCTCGTCGCGGATGCGCTCGTTGTCGTCGACGATGTCGAGCTCGCCGCCCCACTCGATCCACCAGTAGTGCGCGCCCGAGTCGCCGCTGCGGATGACGCGGTTCATCGGGATCGGCGTGGTGGTGATGTCGATCGCGGTCTCCGGCGCGACGTACTTCACCGGGTGCCCGAGGTCCTTGGTGTAGAAGAGCAGCGTGGAGCCGAGGAACTCGCGCACCGGCTCCGGCGGCGCCCACTCCTCCCCGAACTCGGTCTGCGACTCCTTGCCGAGCCGGTAGCGCGCGCCGGCCAGGTGGCCGACCAGTCCGTCGCCCGTGCAGTCGAGGAACACCGGCGCGACGAACGTCGTGAGGATCTCCGAGCCCATCGTCCAGCCGGTAACGGACTCGATGCGGCGCGCGTCGTCGGGGCCGGTCGCGACGACCTCGCGCACGTCCGTGTTGAGGAACAGCCGGATGTTCTTCTCGCGGCGGACGGTGTCCAGCACGACGTCGTCCCAGTAGACCGGGTTGCCCTCGGGGTTGCGGTACTGGTTCTCCACGTACATCTCGCCGACGATCCCGGTCTCCCGGGCCCAGCGCTGGTTGCCGTGCGCGGTGGCGCCGCACACCCACACCCGCACCTCGGAGGAGGAGTTGCCGCCCAGCACGGGCCGGTTGTTCACCAGCACCACCTGGCGGCCCAGCCGTGCGGCGGCGACCGCCGCGCTGACGCCGGCGAGCCCTCCTCCGACGACGACGACGTCCGCCTCGACGGTCTGCGTGCGCATGATCTCTCAGTCCTCGATCCGGTGGTTGTGCTGGTCGAACGTGGTGGTTCTCGTGGTGCGGGCGGGTGTGCGGCGCAGGTCGCGGGCGTCAGCCGGCGGCCAGCACCTCGACCTCGTAGACGCGCGCGACGTCGGTCGCCGAGCTCGACGGGTCGGTGATCAGCAGGCGGACCTGGTCCGCCTGGGTGGTGGGCACGGGCAGGGTGACCGTGCCCGAGGTGTTGTTCGTGACCTGGCCGGCCGGCACCCAGCCGTCGGCGGTGTGCAGCTCGACCGCGAACGAGCGCAGGACGTCGGCCGTGCCGGTCGCCTTGCTGTAGCCGCTGCGGACGCGGACGGTGTCCACCGCCTGCGGGGTGCCCCAGTCGGCCGTGAGGACCGGCCGGGCGTCGTCGGCCGCGGAGATCCAGCGGCTCGCGTCGACGCACGACCCGTCGACCGCCAGCTCCCCGCCGGTGTCGGCGCGCAGCGTGGACGACACCGTGACGTCCGCGCCGCGGGCGACGTTCACGTCGGTGCTCTCGCCCCGGAGACCGGCCACCAGCTCGGCGGCCGTCGAGCCCTCGGGCGTGCCGCCCGTGCGGGGCACCGTCGCGTGGAAGAGCTGGCCGGCGCTCGGCACCGTCACGTACAGCTGGTCCGTCCCGCTGCCCGTGGTCACGGCGCTGAGCCGCTGGGCGCCGGTGCGTGCCTCGCCGACGGTGCTGAAGCGCCAGGTGTCCTCGCCGCGCACCTGGTCGGCGCGGACGACGGCGCTCTGCTGGCCCGTGACGCACGAGGTGGTCTCCACCACCGCGTACACGCGCGTGGTCGGGCCGGCCGACGTCGTCTCGATGGCCGCGGAGGTCTCCACGCCCGGGCCGAGGCCGCCGAGGTCCAGCACGGTCTCGCGCTGCCAGGCGGCGCCGTCCCACCGCGCGAACCGGACGTCGTAGCCGTCGAACGCGGTGACGCCCTCGGTCCGGAACCGGTAGGCGATCCCGTCGAGCGTGTCGCCGTGCACGGACAGCTTCGCCGTCTGCAGGGCGGGCCAGTACGAGCCGATGTCCTCGCCGTCGACGTACGGCTGGTACACGACCGCGCCCGGGGTGGTGGGCGTGACCGGCGTCTCCAGGGCGTTCCCGGCGACGTCGCGGAACGACCCGTCCGCCGGGTCGTACACGGCGTACGAGCCGAGGTGCCGCGACGGGTCGGCAGGCCACGGGCCCCACTCCCACAGCACGTGCACGCGTCCGTCCGTGCCCACCTCGAGGTCGTCCGGGTAGAACGAGTGGCCCTTCGCGTCCGCGACGACGGCGACCCGCGACCACGTGCCGGCGCCCGTGTCGAAGCGGTACAGGTTGCCCGTGCGGGCCTGGCGCTCGTCCGCGCCGGCGCGGGCCATGACGTACACGTCGCCGTCGGCGCCGCGGGCGGTCACCGGGTAGGTGACGGCCAGGTCCTGGTCGGGCATCTCGCCCGACACGTCCACGAGGCTGGTGACGTCGCCGGGCGTCGTCGTGCGGAAGTAGTTCCACTGCTCGTGGTGCATCGAGACGAAGGCGTGCACGTTCCCGTCGCCGTCCACGACGATCGACGGCTGGTTGTGGCCGTTGTCGTCGACGAACGTCGCGCACTCCCCGTCGGTCGCCCGCAGGCAGCCGTCCGTCCAGGCGCCGTCGGCGCCGCGCGCGGCCACGTGGACCTGGTGCGTCGCGGCCGTGGGCCCCGGCGCGTTGTACGCGACGTAGGTGGTGCCGTCGACGACGTCGATCGGCTTCCACCAGCCCGCCTGGTTGGACGAGTCGACGGTGAACGGCAGCTCCTCGACCTGCGGGGCGTGCTTCGCGTGCGCCGCGGGGGCCGAGGCCGTCGCGGGCAGGGCGGCGGCCCCGACCGCCGCGGCCGCCGCGAGGGCGGCCGCGGCGCCGGTCAGGGCGGTGCGCAGCGTCGGGGTGGGGCGTCGTCGCATGGTTCCTCCTCGAACCGTGGTCAGGACTCCGGGGGTGGGCACGGTCGGGTCAGCCGACCAGCTTCTGCGCGGCCTCGCCGGCCTTCTGCATGGCCGCCTTGGCGTCCGTCTTGCCGACCAGCACGGCCTGCACCTGCTCGGCGACGACCGTCTCGATCTGCGAGTACGCGGTGAACTTCCAGAACGGGTTGCTCGTCGACGTGGCGGTGATGCGGTCGTTGAACAGGGAACCGAACGTGTCGGCGGCGACGACGTCGGACTGCTGGGCCTCGGTCGTCACCGGCGGCAGGCCGCGCACCTCGTAGTCGGCCAGCACGGTGTCGAGGTCCGACGTCGCGAACTGGGCGAAGTCGGCGGCGGTCTCGGCGCCCTCGCCGTCGACGACGGCGATCGCGCCGCCCCAGACCAGTGCGCGCGGGGTCTCGCCGTCCTTGAGCACGGGGCGCGAGAGCGGCACGAGCTTGCTGCCGAGGTCCTTGTCGGGCGACTCCTCCTGCACGGCGTTGCGGCCCACGGGGGCGTCGTCGTAGATCGCCGCGCGGCCCTGCGCGAACAGGGAGCGGGCATCGAAGCGGTCGACGTCGGCGGCGATGAGCTTCTGGTCGTACAGCGACTTGTACCAGGTCACGGCCTCGACGGACGCGTCGTCGCCGATGGTGACGGTGTCGCCGTCGACCAGCGGGCTGCCGAACGTCTCCATCCAGATGAGGATGTCCTTGAGCTGCGCGGCCTTGGTGGACGCGGCGTAGGGGATGAGCCCGCCGCCGAGGCCCTTGAGGTCCTTGAGCGCCTTCTCGAACGCGTCGACCGTCGTCGGGAACGCGTCGGGGTCGATGTCCGCCTTCTGCAGGATCTCGGAGTTCGCGACGAGCCCGATCGCGCCGATGGTCCACGGCAGGCCGTACTGCACGCCGTCGAACTGGGCGGCCGTCAGCGCCGCGTCGGTGTACCCGCGCCCCTCGGTCAGCGCCGACAGGTCCTGCAGCTTGCCCATCGCGGCGAGGGAGCCGAGCCACGCGACGTCCACGTGCGCCGCACCGGTGAACTGGCCGCCCTTCACCTGCAGCGTGAGCTGGTTGATGTACTCGTTGTAGGGGAACGAGACGTCGTCCACCGTGACGCCGGCCTGGTCCTGGTAGGCCTTGACGATCGCCTCGAGGGCCGGGGCCGCGGCCTCCTCGGTGAACGACCACGACGAGAACGCGAAGTCCGTCTTCGCGCCGCCTGCCGCGGCGGCCGAGGCGGCGGCGCCCGTGGACGACGGCGCGGACGGCGCGCAGGCGGCGAGGGCGGCGGTGCCGGCGCCGATGCCGAGCAGCTGGAGCACGCGACGTCGCGACAGGGCGCTCTGGGGAAGGGTGAGAGACATGGGGATCCTCCGCATCGAGGGTCGTTCGGGGTGGGGAAGGGGTGGTGACAGGGGCGTCGCGGGCTCGGTCAGCCCTTGACGGCGCCGGCGGTGAGGCCGCCGACCAGGTACTTCTGCAGCGCGATGAAGGCGATCGCGACCGGGAGCGAGACGACGAGCGACGCCGCCATGAGCTCCGGCCACGCCGTCGAGGCCTCGCCGATGAACGTGTTGACCAGGCCGGGCGGCAGGGTCTGCTTCTCCGGTCCGGCGAGCGTGAGCGCGAAGACGAAGTCGTTCCAGCCGCGGACGAAGGCGAACAGCCCCGCGGCGATGAGGCCCGGCGCCGCCAGCGGCAGCACGATCGAGTGGATGATCCGCAGGCGGGACGCGCCGTCGACCCGCGCCGCCTCGATCAGCTCGTCCGGGATGGTGTCGAAGAAGCCCTTGAGCATCCACACGCACAGCGGCAGCGTGAACGTGGTGAAGCTCAGCACCAGCGCGGTGTAGGTGTTGAGCAGCCCGTACGCGCTGAACACGCTGTACAGCGTCACCAGCAGCAGGGCCTGCGGGAACATCTGCGACGCCAGCACCAGGTACATCAGCGAGCGGCGGCCGCGGTAGCGGAACTTGGAGAACGAGTACCCCATGTACGCCGAGACCAGCACCGACAGCACCGCGGTGATCACCGAGACGATGACGCTGTTGCGCAGGTATCCGAACAGCTGGTCGTTCGAGGCGAGCGCGGCGAACGCGTCCAGCGTGGGCGCCGACGGGAAGAACTTCGGCGGGTAGCTGAACACCTGGTCGCGCGGCGTGAGGGACGTGGCGAGCAGCCAGTACACCGGCAGCAGGCCGAAGCCGCCGCACACGACCACCGTGGCCCAGGCGGCGAACCGGACGCCGGGGCGCTCGGAGCGCAGGGCGCCGCGGCGGAGGCGCTGGGGCGGCCGGGGCGCGTCGTCGGCCGGGGACGACGCCGAGGGCGGGGTGGGCGCGGCGGGGAGCTGCGTCGTCGCGCTCATCGCTCCTCTCCCTTCTCCGAGAAGCGGACGTACACGACGACGAGCGCCATGAGCAAGACCATCCACAGCAGGCCGAGCGCGCCGGCCTTGCCGAGGTCGTAGCCCTGGAAGGCCGTCTCGTACACGGCGGTGGCGAACGTCTGGGTGGCGCCTGCGGGGCCGCCGCCGGTGAGGACGTAGATGATGTCGAAGTGCTGGAAGTTCCAGATGAACTCCAGCAGCAGCACCAGGCCCACGATGCCCTTGAGGTGGGGCAGCGTGATGGCGAAGAAGCGGCGGACCGTGCCCGCGCCGTCCATCTCGGCCGCCTCGTGCAGCTCGATCGGCACGGTCTGCAGGCCGGCCAGGAGCATGACCATCATCCAGGGGAACGACTGCCAGGTCTTCGCCAGGATCACGGCGCCCATCGCGGTGCCCGGCTGCGCGAGCCAGGCCTGCGGGTCGTCGACGAGGCCGAGACCCTGGAGCAGTGCGTTCATCACGCCGTAGTTGGCGTTGAAGATCCACATCCACAGGAACGACACGACGACGCCGGGCACGAGCCAGGGGATGAGCATGAGGCCGCGCAGCACCTTGGCGCCGCGGATCCTCGTGTTCAGCGCCAGCGCGAGGGCGAAGCCGATCACGAACGGCAGGATCGTGGTGCCGAGCGTGAAGACGAGGGTCTGGCGCAGCAGGCGCAGGAAGTCGCCCTGCAGCACGTCCACGATGTTCTGCAGCCCGACGAACGTGCGTCCGGGCAGCACGAGGCTCTGCTCGAAGAACGCCGTGACCAGTGCCGCGACGAGCGGGTAGAGCACGACGCCGGCGAGCAGCGCGACGCCCGGCAGGAGCAGCAGGACGGCGAACTGTCCGTCGCTGAGCCGGCGTGGTGCCGTCTGTGACTTTCTGTGTTCAAGAGTGTGAGTTTGTGAACTCGTCATGTCCACGTCCCTGTGGGTCAACCTCGGCAACGAGGGTGATGAGCTGGTGTCCGTGACACACTCTGGCCGATCTTGGCCGATCTGGTCAAACCCCTGCGATCTCGGTGCGGTAACAACTTGTCGCGCCAGGGAACAATTTCAAACACAACGTCACACGACAGTGAACATGCGAGAGGCCGCCGGGCCGACCTTCGTCGGACCCGCGGCCTCGGGGCGGGCGGATGCGGCCGTCAGGCGGTGAAGGGCAGCTGCTCGGGGCGCATCTCGTGCCGCAGCGGCTCGCCGACGACCCACCGTTCGACCTCGTCGGCGGCGGCGTGGCCCAGCCGCGCCTCCTCGGTGCCCAGCGACCCCGCGACGTGCGGCGTGAGGAAGACGTTGCCCAGGCCGAGCAGCGGGTGTCCCGCCGGCAGGGGCTCGGGGTCGGTGACGTCGAGCACGGCGAACAGGTCCTCGCGGTCGGCCAGCAGGCACGCGAGCGCGTCGTGGTCCACCAGCCCGCCGCGCGCGGTGTTGATCAGCGTGGCCGACGGCGCGAGCAGGCCGAGCTCGGCGGCGCCGAGCATGCCGCGCGTGCCGTCGGTGAGCGGCGCGTGCACCGACACGACGTCGCTCGCGGCGAGCAGCTCGGGCAGGCCGACGAGCTCGACGCCCGCCCGGCGCGCGTCGTCGGCGTCGTAGTACGGGTCGTGCACCAGCACGCGCACGTCCAGCGGGCGCAGTGCCTCGGCGGCGAGGCGCGCGATGAGCCCGAAGCCGACCAGGCCGACCACGGCGCCGTCGAGGCCGCGGATGCCGTCGCGCCCCGGCATCGCGCGCTGCCGCGCGGCCGTCAGGCCCAGCCGCAGCGCGTTCTTCACGGCCAGGTGCACCATCGACACGGTGAAGTCCGCGACGGCGCGCGCGTTGGCGTGCGCCGCCGACGTGACGCGCACCCCGCGCGCCCACACCTCGGGGGTCACCAGGCCCCGCACCGAGCCGGCCGCGTGCGCCACGAGCTCCAGGCGCGGCAGGCGGTCGAGCATCGCGGCGTCCAGCACCGGGGCGCCCCAGCCGGTGACGAGCACGCGCGCCGACGCGAGCGCCTCGTCGTCGGCGGCGCGGAGGCCGACGATCGTGCCGTGGGCGGCGAGCCGGTCGCGCACGGCGGCGGGCAGGACGGAGCCCGCCCACTCCTCGCCGACGGCGGTGAGGATCGTCGTGGGCGGGGCGGCAGGCGGCGTCGGCATGGTCTGACCTTAGCGGGGGAGCGCGGTCAGCCGACGGCCTCCACCCGCAGCACGAGCGCCGTCTCGGGCGCCGACTCCGGCGTCTGGAGCCCGGCGACGGCGAGCGTACGGCCGGTCAGGACGGTGCCCTCCGGGCGCCTGAGCCACGGCGGGACCGACCAGCCGTCGTAGGCCTCGCCGCTCAGCGGCAGCGGGGTGACGCGGTAGCGGCGCGCGGGGTCCAGGCCGCGCAGGGTCAGGCGGCCGGGCGGCGCGGTGGCGGGTCGGGTCAGGGTCGCGACCTGGAACAGGGCGCGGGAGCGGTCGGTCGCGACGACGCCCCACACCTGCCGGCCGTCGTCCGCGGGGAGGTCCTGGCGCACCAGCGTGCCCGTGTGCAGCAGGCCGCGCTCCGCCTTGTACAGCTCGATCCAGCCGGCCAGGTGGGCGAGCTGCTCGGGCGTCGAGCGGGTGAGGTCCCACTCGATGCCGAAGTGGCCGAACAGGGCGGTCGCCGCGCGGAAGGCGAGGGAGTGCGCGCGGCGGGTCTGGTGGCTGACGTCCGCTGCGACGTGCGCGCCCAGGTACTCCAGCGGCAGCAGCTGCGCCGTCCACGGCTGCATCTGCTGGCGCTCCAAGGGGTCGGTCACGTCGGACACCCAGACGCGCTGGGTGTGCTCGGTGACGCCGAGGTCCACCCGGCCGCCGCCCGACGAGCACGACTCGATCTCCAGGCCCGGGTGCCGCCGCCGCAGCTCGGCCATGAGCGCGTAGGCGGCGAGCGTCTGGGCGTGCACGACGGGCCGTCCGTCCTGGCCGGAGCCCGGGTCGACGAGGTCGCGGTTGTGGTCCCACTTCACGTAGTCCACGCCGTGGGCGCCGATGATCGCGCTCATCCGCTCCAGCACGAAGGCGGCGGCGTCGGGGTTCGACAGGTCGAGCACGTGCTGGTGCCGCGACGGCACCGGCACCCGGCCGCCGGTGGTCAGCACCCAGTCGGGGTGGGCGCGCGCCAGGTCGGAGTCGAGGTTGACCATCTCGGGCTCGAACCACAGCCCGAACTGCATGCCGAGACCGTGCACGTGGTCCGCGATCGGGTCCAGGCCGTCGGGCCACACCTCCTCGTCGACGTACCAGTCCCCCAGGCCGCGGGTGTCGTCCCGGCGGCCGCGGAACCAGCCGTCGTCGAGCACGTACCGCTCGACGCCCAGCTCCGCCGCGGCGTCGGCCAGCGCGGTGAGCCTCGCGAGGTCGTGGTCGAAGTAGACCGCCTCCCACACGTTGAGGGTCACCGGGCGCGGGCTGCGCGGGTGCGCCGTGCGGCGGCGGAGCATCCGGTGCAGCCGCGCGGCCTGCGCGTCGAGGCCGTGGCCGTGCACGCCGTAGATCCACGGCGTCTCGTACTCCTCGCCCGCGCCGAGGGTCACCTCGCCGGGCAGCAGCAGCTCGCTGCCGCCCAGCACCTGGTCGCCCGTGGGCAGCCGCTCCGCCCAGTGCCGGTGGTTGCCCGACCAGCCCACGTGCAGGCCCCACACCTCGCCGTGGCCGAAGCCGAAGCCCGGGACGCCCGCGGTCAGCACGGTTGCGGCGTCGAAGCCCGTGCGGCCGCGGCGGCCCTCGCGCAGGTGCGTCCCCACCGTGAGGTCGTGCCGCTGCGGCACCCGCTCCTTGCCTCACCGGCCCGTGAGGTCGAGGACCTCCCGCGCCCGAGGCGGCACGGGCAGGACGACGGCGAGCTCGTGCAGCCGGTACGGGCGGCCGTCGTTGCGGAGGGCGGCTCGCGTCCGCAGCACGCCGTCGACGGTGAGCTCGACGTCGAGGACGAGCGTGAGCTCCGCGACCGGGTCCGTCGCCTCGACGCGCAGCGCCCCGGCGCCGCCCTCGGTGAGGCCGGCGGCCAGGGTGCCGCCGCACAGCGTCGCCACGGTGGTCGTGAAGCGCGGCGACCAGGCGCCGCCGTCGCGCTCGCCCACGATGCCCGGGCGCCCGAGCCAGCCCGTGCGCGGCTCCGGCACGAGCGCGAGCCGGGTCGGCTCGTCGGGGCCGCTGCTCACGAGCGGGGCGGCCGCGGCCTCGACGACGGCGGCCGCATCGTCGGCGGTCAGCGGGCCGAGGTCGTCGCCCCAGTGCACGACGGCGGGCAGCTCGCCGCCGCGGGCGTCGACCAGCACGCTGACGCCGTCCGCGCGCAGATGGACGAGGGTGTCGACGGCGGAGCCGTGGGCGGCGGCGTCCGCGCGGCCGGTGGTGGCAGTCACGCCCTGAGCCTGCCATCCGCCGGCCACGAGATCGGTCATCCGGCACACGATCGGTCATCCATCGGACCGATCCCGTAGCGGATGACCGATCTCAGGCGACCGGCACCACCCGCAGCCGCCAGCCCACGAAGGCGGCGACCAGCGCGATCACGAGCCAGACGAGGCCGTGCACCAGGGCGTCGTGCGCCTTGGCCAAGATCTCCAGGGAGTACACCGGGTCGTCCGCATCCGCGAACATCGTCGAGACGTACCAGCGGTTGCCCCAGCGGAACCCGTCCGCGACGGCGAAGAACGCGGCGAGCACCGCGACCGTCTGGAAGAGCCCGCGGCCCCGGTGTCTGCGCACGTCGCACACCCTAGGGCGGCGGCTCGTGCCCGTCAGCGCTCGGGGACGGTCGCGACGGCCTCGACCTCGACGAGCGCGCCGGGGCGGGCGGGCGCGATGGCGAGGACGGTGACGGCGGTGCGCGCGCGCCAGACGCGTCCGGAGGCGGCGTAGGCCTCGTTCGGGTCGACGGCGGGGTCGAGGTAGATCGTCAGCTTCGCGACGTGCTCCACGTCGGTGCCGGCCTCGGTCAGCACCGCGATCACGTTGCGCAGGGCAGCCTCGGTCTGCGGTCCCAGGCCGCCCTCGACGAGGGCGCCGTCGGGGCCGGTGCCGTTCTGCCCGCCCACGTAGAGCGTGCGGCCGGCGGGCAGGATCATGCCCCACGCGAAGGCGGGGTTCTGGTGCAGCGAAGGCGGGTTGACCGGCGTCGGCGTCGACTGCGCGTTCATGGGCGGGTCCCTTCGTCGAGGTGTGTCCTGAGCATCGCGCGCACCACCGACACGGCTCCGGTTGCGGTTGCGGTACCGCCCAGCGGCGGAAGACTCCCCGCCATGGAGAACGTGGACTACGACCAGCTCGCCGACGACTACGGATGGTTGTTCGGCACGGCCGCGATCATCGTCTACCTGGCGGTGGCCGTCATCTTCCTGATCGCGTACATCCGGATCATCCAGAAGGCCGGCTACTCGGGCTGGTGGGTCCTGGTCGGGATCGTGCCGATCCTCAACGTGGTGATGTTCCTCGTGTTCGCCTTCTCGCGGTGGCCGGTGCTGCGCGAGCGGGACGCGCTGCGGGCGGGGCAGGGGTACCCGCGCTGACCTGCGCGGGCGCGGTCGACCGCCCGGCACGCTTGGAGGAATCCTCCAAAACGACCGGGGGGACATTGGCACCGCCGTCGGGGGGTCTGCCCCCTGGACGGCAACCTACGCTGGCGTAGGCTACGAAGGCGTAGGTTCCGGTGGCGCCGATCGGTGCGCCGGGACCTCCTCCGTGCCGGAGCAGCCCAGCCCCCGTTCAGGGGCCGTCAGCGAAGGAGACCGCGTGCCGCAGCACACCACCGGCGAGCCCGACAAGATGCCTGTCGACGTGCCCGCCGACGTCGCGCCTGCTGACGTCGACCCCCTGGTCCAGCTCGTCTCGCCCACCGGCGAGCGTGTCGTCGAACCCGACAACGCGACCTACCGCTCGCGTGTCGACCACCTCACCTCCGAGGACCTGCGCGCCCTGTACCGCGACATGGTGCTGACGCGACGGTTCGACGACGAGGCCACGGCCCTGCAGCGGCAGGGCGAGCTCGCGCTGTACGCGCAGGGCCGTGGCCAGGAGGCCGCCCAGGTCGGGTCGGCGTACGCCCTGTCGCCGCAGGACTACGTGTTCCCCTCCTACCGCGAGCACGGCGTGCTCCAGGCGCGCGGCGTCGACCCGGTCGACCGCCTCCGCCTGTACCGCGGCGAGGACCACGGCGGCTGGGACCCGAACGAGCACAACGTGCACCTGTACACGCTCGTCATCGGCTCCCACGTGCTGCACGCGACCGGCTACGCGATGGGCGTGCAGCGCGACGGCGCGGTCGGCACCGGCGACGCGGCGCGCGACGCCGCCGTCGTCACGTACTTCGGCGACGGCGCCACGAGCCAGGGCGACGTCAGCGAGGCGCTCGTCTTCGCGGCCGTGAACAACGCGCCCGTCGTGTTCTTCCTGCAGAACAACCAGTGGGCCATCTCGGAGCCGACGTCGCGCCAGTCGCGCGCCCCGCTCTACCAGCGCGGCGAGGGGTTCGGCATCCCCAGCGTGCGGGTGGACGGCAACGACGTCCTCGCCTGCTACGCCGTGACCGCGGAGGCGCTGGAGCGCGCCCGCTCCGGCGGCGGCCCCACCTTCGTCGAGGCGTACACGTACCGCATGGGCGCCCACACCACCTCCGACGACCCGAGCCGATACCGGGCCCGCGCCGAGGAGGACCACTGGGCCCGCCGCGACCCGATCGACCGCCTCGCCGCGCTCCTGCGCGCCGAGGGTGCATGGGACGACGGCTGGGCGGCCGGCATCGAGCGCGAGGCCGACGCCCTCGGTGAGCGGCTGCGCACCGAGGTGCGAGAGCTGGGCGCCCCGCCCGCGACGGCGATGTTCGAGCACGTGTACGCCACCGAGCACGCGCAGGTGCAGGCCGAGAAGGCGTGGTTCGAGCAGTACGAGAACGAGACGAA
This sequence comes from Isoptericola sp. NPDC056134, assembly GCF_042264825.1. Taxonomy (NCBI): domain Bacteria; kingdom Bacillati; phylum Actinomycetota; class Actinomycetes; order Micrococcales; family Promicromonosporaceae; genus Isoptericola; species Isoptericola sp. NPDC056134. Next base: position 187,573 of record NZ_JBHJVM010000005.1, on the reverse strand, counting down.
CGAGACGACGGGGGCGGCCCGATGACCTCAGCAACCCCGCAGACCCTGACGTTCGCCCGGGCGATCACCGAGGGCCTCCGCTCGGCGCTCGAGTCGGACGGCAAGGTGCTCGTCATGGGCGAGGACGTCGGCCGCAACGGCGGCGTCTTCCGTGTCACCGACGGGCTGCAGAAGGACTTCGGCGAGGACCGCGTGGTCGACACCCCGCTCGCGGAGTCCGGCATCGTCGGCACCGCGATCGGCATGGCGCTGCGCGGCTACCGGCCGGTGTGCGAGATCCAGTTCGACGGCTTCGTGTTCCCGGCCTACGACCAGATCACGACGCAGCTCGCGAAGATGCACTACCGCTCGCGCGGCCGCCTGCAGGTGCCCGTCGTCATCCGCATCCCCTACGGCGGCGGCATCGGCGCGGTGGAGCACCACTCGGAGAGCCCGGAGGCGCTGTTCGCGCACACGCCGGGCCTGCGCGTCGTCTCGCCGTCCACCCCGCAGGACGCGTACGACATGATCCGCGCCGCCGTGGCGTCGCCGGACCCGGTGCTGTTCTTCGAGCCGAAGGGCCGCTACTGGTCCAAGGGCGAGGTCACGACCAGCCCCTACCCGACGGTGGCCGCCGCCGGTGGCGCCGACGTGCTCAACCGGGCGCGCGTCGCCCGCCAGGGCACCGACGTCACACTCGTCGCCTACGGGCCGACGGTCGCGACGGCGCTCAAGGCGGCCGACACGCTGGCCGCCGAGGGCACCAGCGCCGAGGTGGTCGACCTGCGCGCCATCTCGCCGCTCGACGTGACCGCCGTCGCGGAGTCGGTGAAGCGGACCGGGCGCTGCGTCGTCGTGCACGAGGCGCCGACGTTCCTCGGCTCCGGCGCCGAGGTCGCGGCCCGCGTCAGCGAGGAGTGCTTCTATTCCCTCGAGGCCCCCGTCCTGCGGGTGGGCGGCTTCCACGCGCCGTACCCCGTCGCGAAGCTGGAGCACGAGTACCTGCCGAGCGTCGACCGCGTCGTGGACGCCGTCGACCGCGTGCTGGCCCACTGAGAGCGGACCTGAGGAGAACGATGACGACCCAGCGCTTCCCGCTGCCGGACGTGGGCGAGGGCCTCACCGAGGCCGAGATCGTCGAGTGGAAGGTCGCCGTCGGCGACACCGTCGCCGTCAACCAGGTGTTCGTGGAGATCGAGAGCGCCAAGTCGCTCGTCGAGCTGCCGTCGCCGTGGGCGGGCACCGTCACGGCGCTGCTCGCCGAGGAGGGCACGACCGTCGACGTCGGCACGGCGATCATCGAGATCACCACCGACGCCCCCGCCGGAGCGCCGTCGGGCGGGTCGTCGGACGCGCCCGCCGCGGCCGCCGAGGAGACGTCGGGCGAGGGCTCGGGCTCCGTGCTGGTCGGGTACGGCACCGGCGACGGCGCGGGCGGTGGCCGACGACGGCGGCGCGCTGCCGCCCCGGCCGCCGAGGTCGAGGCGAAGCGCCCGACGTCGATGTCCGGGACGTCGACCTCGGGCGCTCCCCTCGACGTCGACGTACCGGCCCCCGCCCCGGCCGCCCCGGCGATCGAGAAGCCGATGGCGAGCGTGCCGGCGGCGCCCGGCGCGCAGAGCACCCGGGTGCTCGCCAAGCCGCCGGTGCGCAAGCTGGCGAAGGACCTCGGCGTCGACCTCGCGTCCGTGCACCCCACGGGCCCGGGCGGGATCGTCACGCGGGAGGACGTCGTCGCGCACCACGAGGGTGCCGCCCCGAAGTCCCTCGCCACCTACCCCGACGACGACAGGCCGTGGCTCGCCTCCGGCACGGTCAGCCAGGACGGCCGCCAGACGCGCGTGCCGGTGAAGTCGGTGCGCAAGCGCACGGCCGAGGCGATGGTGGCCAGCGCGTTCACGGCGCCGCACGTCACGGTCTTCCAGACGATCGACGTCACGAAGACGATGAAGCTCGTCGCGCACCTGAAGGAGGACCGCGACTTCGCGGACGTGCGCGTCACGCCGCTGCTCGTCGCCGCCAAGGCGATGCTGCTGGCGGTCAACCGGCACCCGCAGATCAACGCGAGCTGGGACGAGGGCGCGCAGGAGATCGTCTACAAGCACTACGTGAACCTGGGGATCGCGGCGGCGACGCCGCGCGGCCTCGTCGTGCCGAACATCAAGGACGCGCACACCCTCGACCTGCTCGGCCTGGCGAAGGCGATCGCGACCCTCACGTCCACGGCGCGCGCGGGCCGCACGCAGCCCGCGGACATGGCGGACGGCTCGATCACCATCACCAACGTCGGCATCTTCGGCACCGACACGGGCACGCCGATCCTCAACCCCGGTGAGGCGGGCATCCTCGCGTTCGGCGCCATCCGCAAGCAGCCGTGGGTGCACAAGGGCAAGATCAAGGCGCGGTGGGTCACGCAGCTCGCGCTGTCCGTCGACCACCGCCTGGTCGACGGCGAGCTCGCCGCCCGCTACCTGGCCGACGTCGCGAAGGTGCTGGAGGACCCGGCGCGGGGGCTCGTCTGGGGCTGAGGGCGCCTCGTGCCCGGAACATTCGTGGACGGAGCATGACCGAAACTGGATAGTTCGCTAGGGTAACCGACCGGTTCCGCGCCGACGTCGGGACCGGAAGCGACCGAAAGGCCAGTTCGATCATGGAAAGCTTCAACGCCGCCCTTGCCTCGTTCAACGACGGGTTATGGCTCTACCTCGTGGTCCCGGTGCTCGCGGCGCTGTGCCTGTACTTCACCGTCCGGTCGGGGGCGGTGCAGATCCGGCTGCTGCCGGACATGTTCCGCTCCGTCGTCGGGAAGTCGGCGCCCGCGCCGGGTCAGAAGCCGGTCTCGTCGTTCCAGGCGTTCGCGATCTCGGCCGCGGCGCGGATCGGGACGGGCAACATCGTGGGCGTGGCCACCGCCATCGCCCTCGGCGGCCCGGGCGCCGTGTTCTGGATGTGGGTGATGGGCCTCGTCGTCGGCGCGGCCAGCTTCGTCGAGTCGACGCTCGCCCAGCTCTACAAGGTCAAGGACGGCAAGGACTTCCGCGGCGGGCCCGCCTATTACATGGAGCGCGGCCTCGGGAAGCGGTGGATGGGCCTGCTGTTCTCGGTCGTGATCATCGTGACGTTCAGCTTCGTCTTCAACTCGGTGCAGGCGAACACGATCTCCGGCGCGGTGGGCACCTCGGCCGAGCAGATCCTCGGCGAGACGCCCGGCTGGCTGGCCCCCGTCGTCGGGGTGGTGCTCACGGCGGTCGTCGCCGCGATCGTGTTCGGCGGCCTGCACCGCATCGCGAACACCGCGCAGCTGCTCGTGCCGCTCATGGTGGTGCTCTACCTCGGCCTCGGGGTGCTGGTGGTCGCGCTCAACGTCGAGAAGGTGCCCGACGTCGTCGGGAGCATCGTCGGCAGCGCCCTCGGGTTCCAGGAGTTCGCCGCCGCGGGCGTCGGCACCGCGATCTCGCAGGGCGTCCGCCGCGGCATGTTCTCCAACGAGGGCGGGCTCGGTTCGGCGCCGAACGCCGCCGCGACCGCGACGGTGAGCCACCCCGTGAAGCAGGGCCTGGTGCAGACGCTGGGCGTCTACGTCGACACCCTGTTCGTCTGCTCGATCACCGCGTTCATCGTGCTGGTGTCGAACCCGACGTACGGCGAGAACGCCGGCCCGACGATGACGCAGCAGGCGCTGCAGTCCAGCCTCGGTGACTGGTCGCTGCACCTGCTGACGGTGATCCTGCTGCTGCTCGCCTTCACGTCCGTGCTGGGCAACTACTACTACGGCGAGGCGAACATCGCGTTCCTCACCAGGCGCCGCGGCGCGATGACCGCGTTCCGGGTGGTGTTCCTCGTCATCGCGTTCCTGGGGTCGATCGGCTCGGTGCAGCTCGTGTGGACGCTCGCCGACACCACGATGGCGGTCATGGCGCTGGTGAACCTGGCGGCGATCGCGCCGCTCAGCACGATCGCGTTCCGCCTCATGCGGGACTTCACGGCCCAGCGCAAGCAGGGGCTCGACCCGCAGTTCACGCGCGACCGGCTCCCCGGTGTCCGAGGGATCGAGTGCTGGGAGCCGCGCGAGCACGAGCCTGAGCGCGAGGACGTGCTCGCGAGGTAGTCCAGGACTCCGCGAGGTGGTACGAGGAGGACCCCTCGCACCACCTCGCGGGCCCGCACCACCTCCCGCTCAGAGCGGCATGCCGACGTACTGCGTCTCCTGGTACTCGGCGATGCCCTCGAACCCGCCCTCGCGGCCGGTGCCGGACTGCTTCATCCCGCCGAACGGCGCGGCCGCGTTGGAGATGACGCCGGCGTTGAGGCCCAGCAGCCCGAACTCGAGGCGCTCGGCGAACGCGAGCCCGCGGCGCACGTCGGACGTGAACACGTACGACGCCAGCCCGTACTCGGTGGAGTTCGCGAGCTCCGCGGCCTCGTCCTCGGTGCGGAACGTCGCAACCGGGGCCACGGGGCCGAAGATCTCCTCCGTCATGCAGCGGGCGTCGGCGGGGACGTCGCGCAGCAGGGTGGGCTGGAAGAAGTGGCCCGGCCCGTCGACGCGGGAGCCGCCGACGACGACCTGCGCGCCGCGCGCGACGGCGTCGTCCACGAGGGCCGCGACCGAGTCCACGGCCTTGGCCTCGACGAGCGGGCCCAGCGTGGTGCCGTCGTCCAGGCCGTTCCCGACGACGACGGCGCGGAAGCGGTCGGCGAGCCGGGAGACGAACTCGTCGGCGACGGACTCGTGCACGTAGAACCGGTTGGCGGCGGTGCAGGCCTCGCCGCCGTTGCGCAGCTTGGCGGCCATCGCGCCGTCGACGGCGGCGTCCAGGTCGGCGTCCTCGAAGACGACGAGCGGGGCGTTGCCGCCCAGCTCCATCGACGTCCGCAGCACGGTGCCGGCGGCGGCGCGCAGCAGGTTCTGACCGACCGGCGTGGAGCCGGTGAACGACACCTTGCGCAGCCGCGGGTCCGCCATCAGCGGCTCGCTGACCGACGACGCGGACGCCGACGGCACCACGTTGAGCACGCCGTCCGGCAGACCGGCCTCGACCATGAGCTGCGCGAACAGCAGCGACGTCAGCGGCGTCAGGCGGGCCGGCTTGAGCACCATGGTGCAGCCGGCGGCGACGGCGGGTGCCACCTTGCGGGTGGCCATCGCGAGCGGGAAGTTCCAGGGCGTGATGAGCAGGCACGGGCCCACGGGGCGGCGCTGCACCAGCATCCGCAGCGTGTTCTCCGGGGTGTGCGCGTACCGGCTGTCGTCGTGCGTGGCCTGCTCGGCGAACCAGCGCAGGAATTCGCCGCCGTACGTCACCTCGCCGCGCGCCTCCGCGAGCGGCTTGCCCATCTCGAGCGTCATGAGCAGCGCCAGGTCCTCGCGGCGCTCCTGCACGAGGGCGAACCCGCGCCGCAGGATCTCGGCCCGCTCGCGGGCGGGGGTCGCGCCCCACGAGGCCTGCGCGCCCGCGGCGGCGTCCAGGGCGGCGCGGGCGTCGTCGCTCGTCGCGGACGCGACGTGCGTCAGCGTCTCGCCCGTGGCCGGGTTCTCGACGGCGAACGACCCGCCGTCGGACGCGTCGCGCCACGCCCCGCCGATCAGGAGGCCGGTCGGGGCCTCCACGCTGGTCGAGCCGGCCGGGACCGTCGTCATCGGGCTGGTCGTCGTCATCGGGTTCCACCGTCCTTGGTGTGCGCGGTCGTGGTGCGGGAGGCGACGCGCGCGGCGAGCTGCTCGGAGCCGCGCGCGATCAGGGTGACGTCGGCGCCGACGACGACGTAGGCCGCCCCGGAGTCGAGGTAGCGGTCGGCCATGGCCGGGTCGAAGGCGTTGACGCCGACGGGCGTGCCCGCCGCGCGGCACGCGGCGATCGCGCGGAGCACGGCGTCGACGACCTCGGGGTGGTCCTGCTGCCCGAGGTGGCCGAGCGACGCGGCGAGGTCCGCGGGGCCGATCAGGACGGCGCCGACGCCGTCCGTGCCGGCGATGGCCGCGGCGTCGTCGATCGCGGCGCGGGTCTCGAGCTGGACGACGAGCGTGATGCCGTCGTCCGCCCCGCCGAGGTAGCCGGGCACGCGGGCCCACCGCGACGAGCGGGCGAGCGCGCTGCCGACGCCGCGCACCCCGGCCGGCGGGTACCGGACGGCGCGCACCGCGGCCTCCGCCTCGGCGGCGGAGTCGACCATGGGCACCAGGACGTTCGTGGCGCCGAGGTCGAGCACCCGCTTGAGGCCCACCGGGTCGCCGGACGGCACGCGCACGAGCGTCGCGACCGGGTACACGGCGGTGGCCTGGAGCTGCGCGAGCACGGTCGTGAGGTCGTTCGGCCCGTGCTCGCCGTCGACCAGCACGACGTCCAGCCCGCTGCCGGCGAGGAGCTCCGCCGCCACGGGGCTGCCCATCGACGACCAGGCACCGACGAGGGGACGCCCCTCGTCCCCGGCCTCGGCGAGCATCGCGGCGAGCGAGCGGTCGGTGGTCAGACGAAGCGGCATGTCACGGCCCCCAGGGTTCCGTAGTCGGCGTGCACGGTGTCGCCGGGGTGCACCCACGTGGGGCGGGTGAACGACCCGGCCAGGACGGTCTCGCCGGCGGCGAGCGAGTCGCCGTGCGCCGCCAGCTTGTTCGCGAGCCAGGCGACGCCGGCGGCCGGGTGCCCCAGCACGCCCGCGGCGACGCCCGTCTCCTCGATGGTCTCGTTGCGGTACAGCAGGGCGGACACCCAGCGCAGGTCGACGTCGTCGACCCGCACGGGCCGCCCGCCCACCACCATGGCACCCATCGCGGCGTTGTCGCTGATGGTGTCGACGATGGTCCGGCCCGGCATCTCGACGCGGGCGTCGAGGATCTCCAGCGCGGGCACGACGCGGTCGGTGGCGCGCAGCACGTCGGTCACGGTGATCCCGGGGCCCTCGAGCGGCGACGCGAGCACGAACGCGAGCTCCACCTCGACGCGCACGTTCGAGTACCGGGCGTGCTCCACGACGCTGCCGGACTCCAGCACCATGTCGTCGAAGATGACGCCGTAGTCCGGCTCGGTGATGCCGGTCGCGGCCTGCATGGCCTTCGACGTCAGGCCGATCTTGTGCCCGACGACGCGGCGGCCGCGCGCCTCGCCGCGCTCGCGCCAGGTGCGCTGCACGGCGTACGCGTCGGCCACCGTCATGCCCTCGTGCCGCGCGGTGAGCAGCGGCACGGGGGTGCGGGTGCGGTCCGCCTCCGCGAGCTCGTCGGCGACGGCGACGACGGCGTCGTCGTCGAGGGTGCGCTCGCCGTCGCCCCCCGTCACAGCCCCCGTCACAGCGTGGCCCCCAGCTTGAAGCCCTGCTCCGTGTCCCCCTTGCGGGTGTAGGAGAACCCGTCGGCGCCGACGGTCACCTCCATCTCGGAGTCGTCGGTGCGCGCGACGACGGGCTGCGGGGTGCCGTCGAGGTCCAGCACGAGGGACGCCTCGGTGTACCAGCTCGGCACGACGGGGTTGCCCCACCAGTCGCGGCGCTGGTTGTCGTGCACGTCCCACGTGACGACCGGGTTGTCCGGGTCGCCCGTGTAGTAGTCCTGCGTGTAGATCTCGACGCGGTGCCCGTCGGGGTCGCGCAGGTACAGGTAGAAGGCGTTCGAGACGCCGTGCCGGCCCGGGCCGCGCTCGATCGCGTCGGAGCGGCGCAGCGCCCCGAGCTTGTCGCAGATGGCGAGGATGTTGTGCTTCTCGTGCGTCGCGAACGCCACGTGGTGCATGCGCGGGCCGTCGCCGCCCGTCATGGCGGTGTCGTGCACGGTCGGCTTGCGGCGCATCCACGCGGCGTAGACGGTGCCCTCGTCGTCCTGGATGTCCTCGGTGACGCGGAAGCCCAGGTCCTGCATGAACTTCACGGCCCGCGGCACGTCCGGGGTCACCTGGTTGAAGTGGTCCAGACGCACGAGCTCGCCGGGGGTGTGCAGGTCGTAGCGCCACGACAGCCGCTCGACGTGCTCGGTCTGGAAGAAGAACTCGTACGGGAAGCCGAGCGGGTCGACGACGCGCACCGACTCCCCGATGCCCTTCGTGAAGCCGCCCGGCTCGCGGCGCACCTCGCAGCCGAGCTCGGCGTAGAAGGCGATGGCCTTGTCGAGGTCCTCCGGCGTGCGCACGCGGTAGGAGAACGCGGCGACGGCGGCGACCTCGCCCTGGCGCAGCACCAGGTTGTGGTGGATGAACTCCTCGGTGGAGCGCAGGTAGATGCTCTGCTCGTCCTCCTCCGTGACGTACAGGCCCAGCACGTCGACGTAGAACTCGCGCGACGCGGCGAGGTCGGTGACGACGAGCTCCATGTACGCGCAGCGCAGGATGTCGGGCGCGGGGCTCGCCGGCGTCGGGGTCGGGTTGTCGCAGGTGATCGGCGCCTCCTGGCTCACGTAGAAGCCCGAGGAGGTGAGGGTGCGGTCGTTCAGGTGCGTCATGGCAGCGTCCTTGCTGGTCTCTTGCTGGTCGTCTCGGGCGGTCAGTGCTTGCCGAAGGTCGGGTTGTGGACCTTGCCGAGCGTGATGTGCACGGCCTGCTGGTCGGTGTAGAAGTCGATGGAGCGGTAGCCGCCCTCGTGGCCCAGGCCGGACGCCTTGACGCCGCCGAACGGGGTGCGCAGGTCGCGCACGTTGTTCGAGTTCAGCCAGACCATCCCGGCCTCGACGGCCTGGGAGAAGTTGTGGGCCCGCTTGAGGTCGTCGGTCCAGACGTAGGCGGCCAGGCCGTACTTCGTGTCGTTGGCCAGCTCGAGCGCCTCGGCGTCCGTGTCGAACGGCGTGATGGCGACGACCGGGCCGAAGATCTCCTCCTGGAAGATCCGGGCGTCGGGCTTCACGTCCGCGAAGACCGTGGGGGCCACGAAGTTGCCCGTCTCGAAGCCGTCTGGTCGGCCGCCGCCCGCGACGAGCCGGCCCTCGGTCTTGCCGAGCTCGACGTAGCTCATGACCTTGTCGAAGTGCTCCGGGTGCACGAGGGCGCCCACCTCGGTGTCCTTCTCGTGCGGGTACCCGACGCGCACGCGCTTCGCCTGGGCGGCGTACCGCTCGACGAACTCGTCGTAGACGGCGCGCTCCACGAGGATGCGCGAGCCGGCCGTGCAGCGCTCGCCGTTGAGGGAGAAGACGCCGAAGATCGTCGCGTCGATCGCGGCGTCGAGGTCGGCGTCGGCGAAGACGACGGCGGGGGACTTGCCGCCGAGCTCCATCGACAGGCCCTTGAGGTACGGGGCGGCGTTGCCGAAGATCAGCCGGCCGGTGCTGCTCTCGCCGGTGAAGGAGATGAGCGGCACGTCGGGGTGCTTGACCAGCGCGTCGCCGGCCTCCTCGCCCAGGCCGTTGACCAGGTTGAACACGCCCTGGGGCAGCCCGGCCTCCTCGAAGATCCCCGCCCACAGGGACGCCGACAGCGGCGTGAACTCCGCGGGCTTCAGCACCACGGTGTTGCCGGTGGCGAGCGCGGGCGCGAGCTTCCACGACTCGAGCATGAACGGCGTGTTCCACGGCGTGATGAGCCCGGCCACGCCGATCGGCTTGCGGTTGACGTAGTTGATCTGGCGGCCGGGCACCTTGTAGGTGTCGTCGGCCTGCGCCACGATCAGGTCCGCGAAGAAGCGGAAGTTCTCGGCCGCGCGGCGGGCCTGGCCCAGCGCCTGCGTGATCGGCAGGCCGGAGTCGAAGGACTCCAGCTCGGCGAGGCGTGCGTCGCGCGACTCCACGAGGTCGGCGATCCTGTGCAGCACCCGCGAGCGCTCCCGGGGGAGCATCTTCGGCCACGGGCCCTCGGTGAACGCGCGTCGGGCGGCGACGACGGCGGCGTCGACGTCGGCCTTCTTGCCCGCGGCGCCCCGGAGGTACGTCTCGTTCGAGACTGGGTCCAGGACGTCGAACGTGGCGCCGTCGAGGGAGTCGACGAAGCGGCCGTCGATGTAGTGCCGGATCGCGGTGGGCAGGTCTGCGGGACGGTGTGTCTGCTGCGTGGTCTGCTCGGTCATCACTTCTCCGAAGGGTCGTGCCGGTGGGACGCCTGGCGGGCGAGCACGGCGTCGAGGGTGTTGGTGCGGTGGTGGCGGGCGGCGAGCTCGACGTCGAGCGCGGTCGTGCGGCCCTCGCGGAGCCCGCCGATCAGGTCGAGGATCCCGTCGTGCTCGGCGACCGACTCGCGCGCGCGGCCGGGCACGAACGAGAACGACGAGTCGCGCAGCACGGTCATGCGCCGCCAGCCTCGGTGCACGAGGTCGAGGACGTGCGGGTTGGGGCAGGGCTCGAACAGCACCGCGTGGAACTCGAGGTTGAGCTCGGTGAACCGGTGCGGGTCGAAGTCGGCGAGGCAGCGGCGCATCCGCTCGTTGACCGCGCGCGCGGCGTCGAGCTGCGCGGCGGACAGGTGCGGCGCGGACAGCGCGGTGGCGAAGCCCTCGACCAGCGCGAGCGTCTCCATGGTGTGCTGGTACTCGGTCTCCTGGAGGAGGGCGACCTGCGCGCCGACGTTGCGCTCGAACGTCACCAGGCCCTCCGCCTCGAGGCGGCGGATCGCCTCGCGCACCGGGACGACGGACATGTCGAGCTCGCCCGCGAGCTGCGCCAGCACCAGCCGGTAGCCGGGCACGAAGCGCCCGTCCTCGATCCGCTCGCGCAGGTAGGCGTACGCCCGCTGGGACTTGCTCACGGAGACCGTGGCCGGGGTGCTCATCCGGCACCCCCGGCCGTCTCGCGCTCGTAGCGGGCGCGCCACTCGGCGTTCATCGGGAACAGCCCGTCGACGGGCGCGCCGGCGGCGACCTGCTGTGCGACCCAGGCGTCGGCGGCCTCCTGGGCCTCGGCCTCGGCGAGCACCTCCTCGACGAGTGCCGGCGGGATGACGAGGACGCCGTCGCCGTCGCCCACGACGACGTCGCCCGGCTGCACCGCGGCGCCGCCGCACGCGACGGTCACGTCGGTCTCCCACGGCACGTGCCTGCGGCCGAGGACGGACGGGTGCGGGCCCTGGGAGAAGACGGGGATGCCGATCTCGGCCACGGCGTCGGCGTCGCGCACGCCGCCGTCGGTGACGATCGCGGCCGCACCGCGGACGTGGGCTCGCAGCGCGAGCACGTCGCCCACGGTGCCGGTGCCGCGCTCGCCGCGGGCCTCGACGACGATGACCTCGCCGGGCCCGACGGCGTCGAACGCGCGCTTCTGGGCGTTGAAGCCGCCGCCGTGGGAGGCGAACAGGTCGGGGCGGAACGGGATCAGCCGCAGCGTGCGGGCCGTGCCGACGAACCGGTCGCCGGGGTGGTTGCCGAAGACGCCCTCGACGAAGACGTCGGTGTAGCCGCGCTTGCGCAGCGCCGCCGACAGGGTGGCCACGGCGACGCCGGCGAACCGCTCGCGCATCGCGTCCGTGAGCGTGAAGGCCGGCTCGGGCGCGGGGGCCGGCGTGCCCCAGGCTTCGGCCCGCTGCGTGTCGTCCACCGCCGGCTTCGACCCGAAGTCGCCGAACGTGCGTGTGCCGGCGGTGACCGTCGTGACGAGGCGGCCGCTGGTCGGGGCGCCGGGCGCCTCCGGGGCGTCCACCTCGACCTCGACGACCTGCCCCGGCCCGACGACCGACGACCCCGCCGGCGTGCCGGTGAGGATCACGTCGCCGGGCTCCAGGGTGAGGTGCTGGGAGAGGTCCGCGACGAGGCGGCCGAGGTCGAACAGCAGCGTGCCGGTGGAGTCGTCCTGGACGAGCTCGCCGTCCACCCAGGTGCGCACGCGCAGGCCTGCGGGGTCGACGTCGGACGCGGGGATCCAGCGCGGGCCGAGCGGCGTGTAGCCGTCGCCGCCCTTGTTGCGCAGGTTGGAGCCCTTGTCGGCGGCGCGCAGGTCGTAGAGGCCGAAGTCGTTGGCCGCGGTGACGGCGTCGACGTGGGACCAGCCGTCGGCGGGGGAGACCCAGCGCGCGGCGGTGCCGATGCGGATCGCGACCTCGCCCTCGAAGGCGAGGAGCTCCGTGCCGAGCGGCCGTTCGATCGTGTCCCCCGTCGCGGCGAGCGACGAGCCGGGCTTGAGGAAGTAGGACGGCTGGCTCGGCGTCCGGCCCCGCTGCGCTGCGCGGGACGGGTAGTTCAGGTGGACGGCGATGATCTTGCCGGGTCTGGGCTGGTCGTCGGTGACCACGGGCACCCCACTGTCGGTCGAGGCTGTCATGTCGTATCTCGGATGATATACGATCTCGCGAACTGCACCACCCCCGCGGACTGACAGAGAGGTCTTCCGGACATGACCACCGGCACCGCAGCCGTCCCCAGCGACACCGCACGTCGCGAGCTCCGACGCGTCGCCTTCGCGACCGTCATCGGCACCACCATCGAGTGGTACGACTTCTTCCTCTACGCCAGCGCCGCCGGCCTCGTGTTCGGCACGCTGTTCTTCGAGCCCGCCGGTCCCGGCGCGGCCACCCTGCTGTCGTTCGCGACCGTGGGGATCAGCTTCCTGTTCCGACCCCTCGGCGCGTTCCTCGCGGGCCACTTCGGCGACAAGATCGGTCGCAAGGCGATGCTCGTCGTCACGCTCATGCTCATGGGCGGCGCGACGACGCTCATCGGCGTCCTGCCCACGTACGAGTCCATCGGCATCGCGGCGCCCGCGATGCTCGTGCTCCTGCGCATCGTGCAGGGGCTGTCGACCGGCGGCGAGTGGGGCGGCGCGGTCCTCATGGCCGTCGAGCACGCCCCCGACGGCCGGCGGGGCCGCATGGGCGCGTTCCCGCAGATCGGCGTGCCCATCGGCCTGCTGCTGGCCTCCGGCATGCTCGCCCTCATGACCGGCGTGATCTCCCCGGGGGACGCGTTCGTCGAGTGGGGCTGGCGCATCCCGTTCCTGCTGAGCGTGGTGCTCATCGTCGTCGGGATCGTCGTGCGGCGGTCCGTCGAGGAGAGCCCCGTCTTCCTCGAGATCGCCGAGAAGAAGGCCGCCGCCAAGACGCCGATCCTCACCCTGTTCCGCAAGCACTGGCTGCTCGTGCTGCTCGCCGCGCTGACGTTCGCCGGCAACAACGCCGCCGGCTACATGACCACCGGCGGCTACCTGCAGAACTACGCGACGACGCCGCTCGCCGAGGGCGGCCTGGTCGGCATGGACCGCACGCCGGTGCTCCTCGCCGTCGCGGGCGCGTCCGTCGTGTGGCTCGCGTGCACCTTCGCCGCCGGCGCGGTCTCCGACCGGATCGGGCGCCGGAACACGTACATCATCGGCTGGCTGGCGTTCCTCGCCACCGTGTTCCTGCTGTTCCCGCTGGTCGACACCGGCAACCCCTGGCTGCTGTTCCTCGGTGTGTCGCTGTTCGCCGTCGGCAACGGGTTCACCTACGGCCAGCAGGCCGCATACTTCGCGGAGCTCTTCCCCGCGTCGATCCGCTACTCCGGCGTGTCCATCACGTACGCGATCGGCGCCATCCTGGGCGGCGCCTTCGCGCCCACCATCGCGGCCTGGCTCGTGCAGACGACGGGCACCGCGACGTCCGTCGCCTTCTACGTCGCCGGCGTCATGGTGGTGGCGTTCGCCGCCACGCTGCTGCTGCGCGACCGCACCGGCATCCCCCTCGGCCCGGAGCACGAGGACGAGCAGGCCGCCAGCCCGGTCTACGGAATCTCGAGGGCCTGACGCCGGCGCCGCCGGACCGGCCCGGTCACCGCAGGTTCTTGCGCACGCTCAGGTACTTGCTCTCGGTGGCCGGGCCCCACGTCCCGGTCGCGGACACGGACAGCACCCGCTGCAGCGCGGCGACGGCCTTGTCGTGCGCGGCACGGGACTTCGGGCCCCACTTGCCGTCCGCGGTGACACCCACGGCGCGCTGCGCCGTCTTCACGCCGTAGGGGAACTTCGTGCCGTGCATGCGGGAGGCGGCGCGGATCGCCTGCAGGCGCTGGTCGGTGTTCGCGCCCCACAGGTTGTCGCGCTGGGCCAGGGGGAAGTGGGCCACCTCCTGCAGCCGCTGCGTGGTGCGCGAGCCGGCCGGCGCGAGCACGGTGCCGCGGCCGTAGTTCGACGTCGTGCCGACGTCGACGTGCACGTGGTTGCGGTGGCTGGCGGCCGACCCGACCGTCCCGTCCCGCGCGTAGATCACGCCCAGGCCCATCGAGTCCGCCACCTTGATCGCGGTCCGCGCCCGGGAGCGCTCCGAGGAGGGCGCCCCGGCGGAGCCGTAGTTGAGGTCCGCCGCCAGGCCGTCGTAGTGCCAGGAGCTCTTCGAGTGCGCCCCGCGCGTCACGCCGCCGTACAACGGGTGCTCGGAGACCCGGAACCCGTAGGCCCGTGCCCAGCTCAGGTAGTGCCGGAGCGTCGTGGACGAGCTCTTCTGGCGGCCGATGCCCAGGGCCAGCGGTCCCTCGGCGGGCCGTGCGGCCGCTTCCGAGCGCTCGGGCGCCTGCGGAGCGGCGACCACGGGCGCCGCGCCGACCGGGGCGAGCAGGACGGCGCAGACTCCGGCGGCCGCGAGGATCCGGCGGGGCCGGGCGTGGACGGGGGGACGAGCACTCATGGACACCTCGCTCCTCGGTGGGACGGCGGGCTCCGCGGTGCATGGTCGCCCTGAGCCACCATGCATGGCCGGCGTCGGTTCTGCCAGGCGACGGTGTCCGGCCCTCAGCCGCCGAGGGCCTCCCGCACGGCGCTCGCCGACGCGGTGAGGCGCGCGGCGATCTGCTCGTGGTCGATCGGGCTGGCGACGTGCACCACCGCGACGGCCGCCGGCCCGCGCCCGCGCAGCGCCAGCGGCACCGCGACCGACTCGAGGCTGGGGATGACCTCGTCGTGGCTGGTGGCGAAGCCGCGCTCCGCGGCCTGGGCGACGGTGGCGATCAGCCCCTCGGGCGCGTCCGCCGGCCACTGCGCACGGGGGAGCAGCGTGAGGATCGCCTTGCCGGGCGCGCCGACCGTGACCGGGTGCCGGGTGCCGGGCCGCTGCGCCACGGGCGCGACGGCGTGCCGCGGCTCGACGCTGACGAGGGTCACGCACTCGTCGTGGTCGAGGACGGCGAGGAAGCAGGTCATCCCCAGCTCGTTCGCGACGGCGGTGAGCTCGGGGAGCGCCTCGGCCTGCAGGTCGTGGGCCACGCCCGCGGCGAGCGCCGCCATGCGGGCGCCGAGCGCGACGCCGCCGTTCGCGTCGCGCACCACGAGCCCGTGGTGCTCCAGCGTGCGCAGCAGCCGGTAGGCGATGGAGCGGTGCACCCCGAGCAGCCCGGCGACGTCGTCGATGGTCAGGGGCGCGCGGGCGTCGGCGAGGACCTCCAGGATGCGGATGCCGCGGCTGAGGGTCTGCGACGGGGGTGGGCCGGCGTCGGGCATCGTCGTCCTTCCGGTGGGTTACGCTGGATTCAATAGTAGAACGTCGTGTTCGAATATAGAACGCGATCGCAGCGAACGCCACGCCCGACACGGAGGTCGGGTCGCGCATCGACGACGATGAGGAGAGCTCGTGCAGTTCCACCACCACGGTTACGTCTCCGGCGACCCGCGGGTGCTGCCGCCCGCAGGCACCGGCGTGGACCGGCCCGACGAGCTGCCCGACGAGGTCGACGTGCTCGTCGTCGGCTCGGGCCCGGCGGGCATGCTGCTCGCCGCGCAGATGTCGCGGTACCCCGGCGTCACGACCCGCCTCATCGAGAGGCGCGAGGGCCGGCTGGTGCTCGGCCAGGCCGACGGCATCCAGCCGCGCAGCGTCGAGACCTTCGACGCCTTCGGCTTCGCGGAGCGGATCATCGCCGAGGCCTACAACATCGGCTGGATGAACTTCTGGGGCCCCGACCCCGAGAACCCGAAGCACATCGTGCGCACCTCGCGCACCGAGGACTACGGCCTCAAGATCAGCGAGTACCCGCACCTCATCGTCAACCAGGCCCGCGTGCTCGACTACTTCGCCGAGGCCGCCGCGCTGGGCCCCGCCCGCATCGTGCCCGACTACGGCGTGGAGTTCCTCGGCCTCACCGTGCACGAGGGGGACGAGCACCCCGTCGAGGTGCGCGTCCGGTACGTGGGCGGCGTTCGCGCGGGGGAGGAGCGGACCGTCCGGGCCAGGTACGTCGCCGGGTGCGACGGCGCCCGCAGCGCGGTGCGCGAGGCGATCGGGCGCAAGCACGTCGGCGAGCTCGCGGCGCACGCCTGGGGCGTGATGGACGTGCTCGTCAACACCGACTTCCCCGACTGGCGCACCAAGTGCGCGATCAACTCCGAGGCCGGGAACATCCTGCTCATCCCCCGCGAGGGCGGGTATCTCTGCCGTGTCTACGTGGACCTCGGCGAGGTCGCCGCGGACGACCACCACCGGGTGCGCAGCACGCCGATCGAGGAGATCGTGGGGCGGGCCAACGAGATCCTCACGCCCTACGCCCTCGACGTGAAGGAGGTGGCCTGGCACAGCGTGTACGAGGTCGGCCACCGCGTCACCGACAAGTTCGACGACGTGCCCGACGGCGAGGAGCACCGCACCCCGCGCGTCTTCCTCACCGGCGACGCCTGCCACACGCACAGCGCCAAGGCCGGGCAGGGGATGAACGTGTCCATGCAGGACGGGTTCAACCTGGGCTGGAAGCTCGGGTCCGTGCTCACGGGCCTCAGCCCCGAGTCGCTCCTGGCCACGTACTCCGCCGAGCGGCAGCCCGTGGCGCAGCAGCTCATCGACTTCGACCGCGAGTGGTCCAGCCTCATGGCCCGCAAGCCTGAGGAGATCTCCGACCCGCAGGAGCTGGCCCACTACTACCTCGCGACGTCCGAGTTCCCGTCCGGGTTCATGACGCGGTACGAGCCGTCGGCGATCGTGGGAGGCTCCGCCCGGCAGGAGCTGGCCGCGGGGTTCCCGCTCGGCAAGCGGTTCAAGTCCGCCGAGGTGACGCGCGTCTGCGACGGCAACGCCGTGCACCTGGGGCACCACGCCAAGGCCGACGGCCGGTGGCGGGTCTACGCGTTCGCCGACGCCGCCGCGCCGGGCGAGGGCTCCGCCCTGGACGCCTGGGCGGCCTGGCTCGCCTCGCCCGGGTCGCCCCTGGCCCGGTTCACCCCCGAGGGGTCCGACGTCGACGCCGTCCTCGACGTGAAGGTCGTCTACCAGCAGGCCTTCCAGGACGTCGACCTCGCGGCCGTGCCCGACGTGTTCCGCCCCCGGACCGGCCCGCTGGGGCTCACCGACTGGGAGAAGGTGTACGCCGCCGGGCCCACCGTGTGGACCTCGGGCGACATCTTCGCGGAGCGCGAGCTGTCCCGCGACGGCGTGGTCGTCGTCGTGCGCCCCGACCAGTACGTGGCGCACGTGCTGCCGCTCGACGCCACCGACGAGCTCGCCGAGTTCTTCGCCGGGGTGTTCGTCGGCCGCTGAGCTATCGTCCCCAGGACGCTGACCGCGATCGAGGGGAGCAGGCCGTGCTCGTCCGCCACCGGGGGGTCGCCCCGTCCGTCCACCCGACCGCGTGGGTCGCCCCGACCGCCGTGCTCGTCGGGGACGTGACCGTCGCGGCCGGGGCCCGCGTGCTGCACGGCGCCGTCCTGAGCGCCGAGGACGGCGCCGTCGTCGTGGGCGAGGACAGCGTGGTCATGGAGCACGCTCTCGTCCGCGGGCGGGCCGGCCACGACGCGCGGATCGGTGCCGCCGTCCTGGTGGGCCCGCACGCCCACGTCAACGGCAGCGCGGTCGAAGACGAGGTGTTCGTCGCGACCGGGGCCGCGCTGTTCCCCGGCAGCCGGATCGGCACCGGGGCCGAGGTGCGCATCCACGGGGTGGTGCAGGTCAACACCGTGCTCCCGCCCGGGGCGCTCGTGCCGATCGGCTGGGTCGCGGTGGGCGACCCCGCGCAGATCCTGCCGCCCGACCGGCACGACGACATCTGGGCGGTGCAGCGCGAGCTCGACTTCCCCGGCACGGTCTACGGCGTGGGGCGCGACGTGCCGATGCGCGAGCTGATGCGCCGCCAGTCGGACCTCTATGGTGCGCACCGCGACGACGAGGTGCTGCCGGGGTGACGCGTGGGCGATCATCGTCCGCATGACGCTGACGCTCCGCCCTCCACGGCTCGACGACGAGGCCGCGCTGCGGCGCATGCACGACCAGCTCGCGCCGGACGGGTTCACGTTCCTCCAGCACGGCGGGACGTGGGAGCAGGTGATCGCGGCCGTGCGTCGCGAGTCGCTCGGGGAGGGCCTCGCCCCGGGGCGGGTGCGGTGCGACTTCCTCGTCGCCGAGGTCGACGGCGTCCCCGTGGGCCGGGTGTCCGTGCGGCACGAGCTCACCGACTACCTGCGCGAGATCGGCGGGCACGTCGGGTACGCGGTCGCGCCGGAGCACCGCCGTCGGGGGTACGCGACGGCGATGCTGCGGCAGTCCGTCGAGCTCCTCGCCGAGGGCGGCGTCGAACGGGTTCTCGTCACCTGCGACGTCGACAACGTCGGCTCCGCCGCCGTCATCGAGGCGTGCGGCGGCGTGCTGGAGGACGTGCGCACGCGCGGCGACCAGACGAAGCGGCGCTACTGGATCGCCGCGGCCGGATGACCGACCTCCTGCGCGTGCGTGAGTGGGGCGAGGGGGACCGCACCGCGGTGCTGCTGCACGGCTTCATGGGGTCCGCGGACTCCTGGTGGCGGGTCGGACCTGCGCTCGCGGAGGCCGGCTGGCGGGTCCTCGCGCCCGACCTGCCCGGGCACGGCCGGTCCCCGCGCGACCCGCGGCTCACCGTGCCGCGGGCGGCGCGTGCCGTCGTCGCGACGCTCCGCGCGAGGACCGTCGTCGCCCCCGGGCTCGCCGTCGGCCACTCCTTCGGCGGGGTGGTGCTGGCCGCCGCGCGCGAGGAGCTGCGGCCCGCGCGGACCGTGCTGGTGGACGCCGTGCCCCGGTTCCACGGTGGTGGTGCCCGGGCGGCGCTGCTCGCCGGCTACGCCCGCGACCGGCGCGCCCGCACCGCGGACGAGCTGCGTCGCACCCGGCCGCACTACGGCGACGAGGACGTGCGCGTCGAGGCCGCGGCGGCGGACGCGTTCGACCCGGAGACCGGGGCGGCCGTCGCCTCCTCCGCCGACGGTGCGTGGCCGCTCCCGGACGGTGCCGTCGTGATCCGGGCGTCGCCGAGCGCGTTCGTCGCCGACGAGGACGCGGCGGCCCTGGCGCGGGACGGGGTCGTGGTGCGCGACGTGCCGGGGGCGGCGCACTCCGTCTGGTACAGCCACTACGA
Source organism: Isoptericola sp. NPDC056134 (assembly GCF_042264825.1). NCBI lineage: Bacteria > Bacillati > Actinomycetota > Actinomycetes > Micrococcales > Promicromonosporaceae > Isoptericola > Isoptericola sp. NPDC056134. Next base: position 168,427 of record NZ_JBHJVM010000005.1, on the reverse strand, counting down.
CGCGTTCATGGCGGCGCTCCGCGCGTCGTTGCCGGGCTGACCGGTCAGGCGGCGCGCGACGACCAGCCGTCGCGCCGATACTGGGGGGCGACCAGGAGTGCCCAGCGGCCGAGGAGGGCCCGACGATGGCCGACCTGATGATCGACTACATCACCTCGCTCGACGGGTTCGGATCCGCCGACGGGTGGCCCGGCCTGTGGGGGATGGGCGGGCCGGACTACTTCGCGTTCCTCGAGGAGGAGGGCCGGCAGGATTACACGACCCTGCTGGGCGCCACGACCTACCGGATGTTCGCCGAGTTCGCGGAGACCGGCGAGGAGGAGATGGCCGAGGTCACCGCCCGTCCCAAGATCGTGTTCTCCCGTACGCTCACCGAGCCGCTGGGGTGGGCGAACACCACCCTCGTCGCGGGTGACGCCGTCGAGGCCGTGCGTGCGATGAAGCACGCCGACGTCCCGCTCCGGACCATCGGCAGCCCCAGCCTGTGCCGTTCCCTGCTGCGGGCGGGACTCGTCGACCGCGTGCGGGTCGTCGTCTTCCCCGTCGTCAACGGTGCGACCGGCCACGACCGGCTCTACGACGGCTGGCCGGACGTCCGCCTCGAGCTCCTCGACAGCCGGACCCTCGACGGCCGCCTCGCGCTGCTCGAGTACGCCCCGACCGTGCTGGACGGGCCGCCCGGCGCGGACTGAGCCGACCGTCAGAAGGGTGGCAGCCCAGGTTCGGGTGCCAGTGGTGCTGAGGGAGGGAAGTACCCCGCCCCGTCGGACACCGGCGCCTCGGTCGCGGACTCGCGTGCGAGATGCTCGGCTGCGGTGGCCCACTCGTCCAGGTGGTCGAGGGTGTGGTCGGCGGTGCCGGGGCTGGTGAGGTAGGTGCGGCCGCGGGGTGAGGTCCAGGCCAGGACGCCGTGGTCGAGCTGTTCGACCTGCCAGCGCGACTCGTGCTTGAGCGTGTGGTGCTTGCGGCACAGCGAGGCGAGGTTGCCCGCGTCGGTGGCGCCGCCGTCGGCCCAGGCGGTGGTGTGGTCGACGTCGCAGCGGCGTGCGGGCACGCGGCAGCCGGGGAACCGGCACGTCAGGTCGCGCTGGGTGAGGAAGGCGCGCAGGTCGGCGGGCACGACGTAGCTGCGCCGGTCCACGGTGAGCATGGCGCCCATGACGGGGTCGGTCAGTACGCGCCGGAGCGTGGGGGCGCGCGCGACCAGGTGTCGGGCGGTCTCCGCGTCGATCGGTGTCGTGCCGTCCAGCAACCCGGATCCCTCGCCGGTGCCGGCCAGCGTGGTGACCGGCACCGTCACGTGCACCACGGGACGGATCGCGCGCGCCAGCGTGGCCAACGGGTCCGGCGGCAGGTCCGGTGGAGGGCCGGGTGGGGGTGGTTCGGGTGGGAGCAGGTCTGGAGGGAGCCGATCGGGCGCCCGGCCTGCGGGGCCGCGCCCCTCGTCGCCGAGCAGGAGGGCGGTCAGCGTGGCGGCGCGCAGCTGCCCCACCCCGCGTGGATCCCCGGCGTCCTTGGCGCGCGCGGCGGTGCGGGTCAACCGGTCGTGGATCGCGTGGGCGACCGGGGTGGGCAGGTGCGCGGTCAGCCAGGACATCCCGTCGGCGCCGTCGTCGACCCACGCGTCCGCGCGCAGGGCCGCGGCCTCGTAGCGGACTTCCGCGGGCACCGGGTGCAGCCGGTCCCGGGCCGCGCGGGCCAGTGCCCCGAACCGCGCCGCCGTCAGGGCGGGAGCCCGATCCAGGACCGCCCGCTCGACCTGCGCGGCCACCGCGGCAGGCAGGTCGGCGACGGCGTCCGCAAGCTTCGACGCGTGCTGATAGGAGATGGCCCCCGCGCACAGCGCGTCTAGCGTCGCGGTCGCCTTCGAGGTCAGGACATCCGCGTCCGCGAGCCACCCCTGCGCGACGTGCTCGCTCACCCCGAGCGCGCACGCCACCTCCGCCACCAGCGCGCGGTGCGCGACCGAGCCGCGGCGCCCTGTCGGCGCGGCCATCACCCGCGACACCTCGAGGTCCAGCATCGCCACCTCGTCCGTCGAGGCAAGGACCTCGGCCAACGCCGCCGTGCGCCGTCCAGCCGCCGCGTTCGCCACCACCTGCGCGTCCGCGGCCTCGTCCAGGGCACCGTCCAGCCGCGAGGCGGCGATGCCCTGGCCTGTCGTCATGGAGCAAGTCAACCAGCCGCCACCGACACTCGTTCGAACAGGCGTTCGACCTGCGGGAAAGTCTGTGGAGGACGGCTGGCATGCCGGCGGTCAGGTCTCGGGATATACCTCGACGTCGAACTTGAGGAGGACGGGCCGTCCGTTCGTCATCCCCGCGCACTCGGGCCCGCCCGACGCCGTCCGGCCGCGCCGCTCGACCTCGGCCAGCACAGCGTCGTCGCTCGGGCCGGTGCCAGCCGCCCCGGAGGCGTGGACGATCCGCTGCGCCTCGGCGCGGTCGGCGACCTCCAGCTCGATCCGCATCGTCGGCATGGGGCCGGGCTAGATGCCGGCGAGTGGGTCAGCGGGTCCGGTTCACGCGCAGGATCTCCTCCTGGTACGGGGCGACGACGGTGGGGGACACGCGGCAGTCGAGCATGAGGAAGCGGCGCCGGTCGACGGGCTCGCGCGCCCAGGTGCCGAGGCGGTCGAGGTCGGCGAGGCTGCGCACGACGACGCCCTCCGCGCCGACGGCGGCGGCGAGCGCGGCGAAGTCGGTCTCGGGGATACGCATGGGCTCCTCGGCGAGGCCCTGGCGCCCGTAGACGTGCACCTCGGCGCCGTAGACGGCGTCGTTCCACACGACGGCGACGCCGCGGCCGCCCGCGGTGCGCACGGCGGTCTCGAGGTCGGCCAGGGCCATGAGCCCGCCGCCGTCACCGGTGGTGAGCACGACGGTGGCGTCCGGCCGGGCCGCGGCCGCGCCGGCGACGCTGGGGAAGCCGAGCCCGATGGACTGGAAGGCGGTGCCGACCATCATCATCCGGTCGGGCGACGCCACGGGCCAGTACATGTTGGCCCAGCCGATGAAGTGGCCGCCGTCGGACACGACCACCCGGTCGGCGGGGAGCAGCGCGCCGATGCGGCTCGCGACGCCGCGCGGGTCGAGGCGCCCGTCGGCGGCGAGGCCGTCGGCGGGCCCCGTGTCGTAGGTGCGGGCGGCGGCGACGTCCACGGAGTCGCGCCAGCCCGACGGCGCGGCGCCGAGGGCGCGCAGCTCGTCGAGCAGGGCGCCGGTGACGAGCGCGGCGTCGCCGCGGACGAACGAGCCCACGTGGCGGTGCGTCGCGGCCTGCGCGACGTCCACCTGGACCACGCGGGTGCCGGGGGAGAAGAGCTCGCCGAACCGCATCGTGAACTGGTTGAGCGACGCGCCCACGACGACGGCGACGTCCGCCTCGCGCACCAGCGCCATCGCGCCGTCGGCGCCGAACCCGCCGGCGACGCCGAGGTCGTACCGGCCGTCGGGGAAGACGCCGCGGCCCAGCGCCGTCGTCGTCGTGAGCGCGCCGGTGGCGTCCGCGAGCTCGCCCAGCGCCGTGCTCGCGCCGGCCAGCCAGGCGCCGCGGCCCGCGAGGAGCAGGGGGCGCTCGGCCCCGGCGAGGGCGTGCGCGAGCTCGGTGATCGCGGCGGCGTCGAACGGGCCGGCGGGCGCGAGGGGCCCGGGGAGGGCGGGCTCGGGCGCCTCGGGCACCGGGCCGGCCTCGAGCGCGGCGACGTCGTAGGGGATGGCCAGCACGACGGGTACGCGGTAGGTGAGCGAGTGCTCGACGGCGATCACGGTGGTCGCCGCGGCGTCCGCGCGGCCGACGGTATAGGTGCGCGCGCCGACGGCGGCGGCCAGCGCGATCTGGTCCACGTCCCACGGGCGGGGGCCCGACGTCGGCTCGTCGCCCGCGAGGAGCACGAGCGGCACGCGGGCCTGCGCGGCCTCGGCGAGCGCCGTCAACGTGTTGGTGAAGCCGGCGCCGTAGGTGACGGTCGCGGCGGCGATGCGGCCGGAGGCGCGGAAGTAGGCGTCGGCGGCGACGACGCCGCCGGCCTCGTGCCGGACGGCGGTGAACCGGGCGGCCGCGGTGCGCTCGACGTCGTCGAGGAACCAGGCGTTGCCGTTGCCCATGACGCCGAAGACGTGGTCGACGTGCTGGGCGAGGGTGCGGGCGACATGCGCGGACACGGTGGGCACGGGGCCTCCAGGGGGACAGTGACGGATGAGTGGTGCGGTCCGTATGTGTCCCGTGCGGTCCCGACGCCGGGTCCGACGTGCTGGCTGTGCAGCGTGACTGCCGGTGACCGGGCTGCCGTGCGCCCCTTTTTCGAGCGCAAGGCGGCGCGGGTCCGCCTCGACGCCGCGAGTATATCCACCGGCCGGGCGCGATCTTCGACGGGGTCTTGTGGGGGCGTACCGTCAGGCGTAACTTACCGTAAGTGGCTACTGACATATCGGGATTCGCCGCCCTGGCGGACCCCACACGGCGCGAGATCTACGAGCGCGTCGCGGCCCGGCCGTCGTCGGTCGGGGAGCTCGCCGCCGGGTTGCCCGTGAGCCGCCCGGCCGTCTCGCAGCACCTGCGCGTGCTCAAGGACGCCCGGCTGGTCGCCGACGAGGCCGTCGGCACCCGCCGCGTCTACCGCGCCGACCCCGAGGGGCTCGCGATGCTCCGCGAGTACCTGGACCTGTTCTGGCGCCGTTCGCTCGACAGCTTCGCCTCCGTCGCAGAGGAGACCTTCCATGACCACCCCGACCCGACCTGAGACGGACGCCGGCCACCACGCCGTGTCCGTGGCGGTGGACGTCGCCGCCCCGCGCGCGCACGTCTTCGACGTGTTCACGCGGCAGACGTCGACCTGGTGGGACCCGGACCACCACCTCCTCGACGACACCGTCGACATGGAGGTCGACCTCCGGGCCGGCGGCTCGATCACCGAGGTCGACGCCGCGGGGAACCGCTGCACGATCGGCCGCGTGCTCGTCGTCGAGCGCCCCGCGCGGTTCGCCTTCACCTGGGACGTGTCACCGCGCTGGGAGGTCGAGACCGACCCCGCGCGCTGCAGCGAGGTGCACGTCTCGTTCGTCGCGGTCGACGAACGCCGCACCCGCGTCGTCCTCGAGCACCGCCACCTCGGACGGCACGGGGACGGCTGGAAGGGGATGCGGGACGCCGTCGGCGGCGCCGACGGCTGGGCCGCCGACGTGCGACGCCTGGCGGAGGTCGCGGGCGCCTGACGGCTACCGGTCGAGGAACAGCTCGATCACCGGCACTGCGACGTCGGGCCGTGCCGTGGGCAGGTGCAGCGTGAGCGTGCCGGGCGGCTGCCCGCCCGGGTTGGTGTTCCACGCCTTCTGGTCCGGGTCGGACACCGACGTGCGCAGCTCGGAGCCGTCGTGCAGCAGCTGGGCGTAGCGCACCCGGTCGGCGAGCCCGCGCAGGTGGACGTGCCCGAAGGGCCACGCGAACAGGTGGACGTAGAGGCGGTCGTCGCGCTGCGTGAGCACGGCGCCGGGCGGCAGGCCGGGGGCGACGGCGGCAGCCAGGTCGGGGTCGGCCGGGCCGGCGCCCCGGATCGAGCGCCCGTGCAGGCGGGTCCACGCCCCGAGCGCGGCGAGCGTGGCGGCGTCGCGGGCAGGCACCGCGCCCCGGCCGTCGGGACCGACGTTCAGGAGCAGGTTGCCGCCCTTGGACACGGTGTCGACGAGCATGCGCACCAGGAGGTCCGGGTCCTTGAACCTCGTGTTGTCGCGGTCGTACCCCCAGCTGCCGTTGAGGGTCTGGCAGGCCTCCCAGACGACGAGCTCGCCCGCGGCGTCGCGCATCGGGGCGTCCGGCTGGTACTGCTCGGGGGTGACGAGGTCGCCGGGGATGCCGAGGCGGTCGTTGACCACGGCCTGGGGCTGCAGCTCGCGGACCATGGCGAGCAGGCCCTCGGCGTCCCAGTCCTCGGGGCGCTTGCCGGGCCAGCCGCGCCGGTCGCGGGTGTCGGTGAAGTCGAAGAAGACGTAGTCGACCGGCCCGTACCCGGTGAGCAGCTCGCGCACCTGGGCGTGCAGGTACTCGCGGTAGCGGGCCATGTCGCGGCCGTCGTTGAGGGCGTGGGCGTCGGGGTCGTCCCGGCGGGGGTGGTCGGCGTCGACCGTGTAGTCGGGGTGGTGCCAGTCGAGGAGCGAGTGGTAGAGCCCCAGCCGCAGGCCCTCGGCACGGACGGCCTCGGCCAGCTCCGCCACGAGGTCGCGCCCGCGGGTGCGGGCGATGCTGTAGTCGCTGACGGCGGAGTCCCACAGGGCGAAGCCGTCGTGGTGCTTGGTGGTCAGCACGACGTACCTCATCCCGGCGTCCTTGGCGGCGCGCACGAGGGCCCGCGCGTCGAACAGGTCCGGGTCGAACACCTCGGCGTAGCGTGCGTACTGCTCGACGGTCTGCTTCTCGAAGCTCATCACCCACTCGTGCCGGGCGGCCGCGGAGTAGAGGCCGAAGTGCACGAAGAGGCCGAAGCGGGCCTCGGTGAACCACGCCTGCTCGGGGCGCAGGGGCGGGGCGGCCGTGGTCATGCGGATCACTCCTCGTCGAGCGGGCGGGGCCGGCTCGGAAGCCGGTCGAGTCGTGCACACAGAGATATGACGTCTTCGCGTGCGATCTGAGGATACTCGGGGCCGACGGGGCTGGCGCAAGCGGATGGTGCGCCTATACATTGGATGAATCAGTCCGCAGGCCGAGGGAGTCCGGATGTCCGACGTCGTCGTCGACGCGCACCACCACCTGTGGGTCCGCGCGCGGCACCCGCAGGACTGGATCGACCCCACGACGATGGCGGCGATCGACGCCGACTTCACCGCCGCCGACCTGCCCGCCGCGTCGCACGACGTCGACGCGACCGTCGTCGTGCAGAGCGTGAGCACCTGGGCAGAGACCGACGACCTGCTCGACGTCGCCGCCTCGCCCGAAGGGCGCGCGGCGCGCATCGCCGGCGTCGTGGGCTGGGCAGACCTCTTCGATCCTGCGCTCGAGGACCGCCTCGCCGCGCTGCGCGAGGGCCCGGTCGGCGACCGCCTCGTCGGGATCCGCACGATGGTGCAGGCCGAGCCCGACCCGGGCTACCTCGACCGCCCCGACGTGCACGCCGGCATCGCGGCCGTCGGCGCGGCAGGCCTGCCGTTCGACCTCGTGGTCCGCGCCGACCAGCTCGCGTCGTGCGGCCGACTCGCCGCCGCCCTGCCCGACACCCGGTTCGTGCTCGACCACCTCGCCAAGCCGCCGCTCGCGGCGCTGCCCGACGTTCCGGCCGCCCTGGACGCCTGGCGCGCCGACCTGGCGGCGCTCGCGGCCCGCCCGAACGTCGTCGCGAAGCTGTCCGGGCTGGTCACGGAGGCGCGCTGGGACTCCTGGACCACGGCGGACCTGCGCCCCGCCGCCGACCACGCGCTCGAGGTCTTCGGTCCCGACCGCCTCCTGCTCGGCAGCGACTGGCCCGTCTGCCTCCTCGCCTCCGGCTACGGGCGCTGGTGGGCCGCCGCCGACGAGCTGCTGGAGTCCCTGTCCGACGACGAGCGCGCCGCCGTGCGCGGCGGCACCGCCGTCGCCACCTACGGCCTCGCGGTCGACCACCTCACCACCCGCACGAAGGAGCACCCGTGAGCACCGCCCCCCTCGAGAACCCGCCGGAGTTCGCCGGCATCCGCGCGATCGTGACCGGGGGCGCGTCCGGCATCGGCGCGTCCGTCGTGCGCGCCCTGCTCGCCCGCGGCGCCCAGGTGGTCGCGATCGACCGCACGCGGGACGGCGTGCCCGACGGCGCCGGCGCCCAGGTCGCCGACGTCACCGACGACGCCGCGGTGCGCGCCGCCGTCGAGGGCGCGGCCGCCGAGATGGGCGGCATCGACGTCGTCGTGAACAACGCCGGGATCGGCGCGCAGGGCACGGTCGCGGACAACGACGACGCCGAGTGGCTGCGGGTGCTCGACGTCAACGTGCTCGGCATCGTCCGCGTGACGCGGGCGGCGCTGCCGCACCTGCGCGCGTCGGAGCACGCCGCCGTCGTGAACACCGCCTCGATCGCGTCGTGGTCCGGGCTGCCGCAGCGCGCCCTGTACTCCGCGAGCAAGGGTGCCGTGCAGGCGCTCACCCTCGCGATGGCGGCCGACCACGTGCGCGAGGGCGTCCGCGTGACCTGCGTGAACCCCGGCACCGTGGACACGCCGTGGGTGGGGCGGCTGCTCGATGCCGCCCCCGACCCGGCCGCCGAGCGCGCCGCGCTCGCGGCCCGCCAGCCCACCGGGAGGCTGGTGAGCCCGGAGGCCGTCGCGCACGCGGTCTGCTACCTCGCGAGCCCGCTCGCGACCGCCACCACCGGCACCGCGCTCGCCGTCGACGGCGGCATGCACGAGCTGCGCGTGCGCCCGCCGGAGCAGGCGTGAGCGCGCTGCCCTCCCGGGAGGTCCGGGCGACCGGGGTCCGGCTGACCGGCCTCGGCTACGGGGCGGCGCAGGCCGGCAACCTCTACCGGGCGACGACGGACGCGGAGACCCAGGAGGCGGTCGACGCCGCGTGGGACGCGGGCGTCCGCTACTTCGACACGGCGCCGCACTACGGGCTGGGTCTGTCGGAGCGGCGGCTCGGCGCGAGCCTGGCCGGCCGCCCGCGGGACGAGTACGTCGTGTCGACGAAGGTGGGGCGCCTGCTGGTGCCCTCCCCGGAGACGGCGCACGCGAAGGACCCGGACATGTTCGACGTGCCCGCCGCGACGCGGCGGGTGTGGGACTTCTCCCGCGACGGCGTGCTGCGGTCGCTGGAGGCGAGCCTGGAGCGCACCGGCCTGGACCGGGTCGACGTCGTGTACCTGCACGACCCGGACGACCACGAGGAGCAGGCGTTCACCGAGGCCGTCCCGGCGCTGGTGGAGCTTCGCGACCAGGGCGTCGTCGGCGCGATCGGCGCCGGGATGAACCAGTCCGCGATGCTCGCGCGGCTCGTCACCGAGGCGGACGTGGACGTGGTGATGTGCGCGGGCCGGTTCACGCTGCTGGAGCAGCCCGCGCTGGCCGACCTGCTGCCGGCGGCCGCCGCGCGCGGCGCCTCCGTCGTCGTGGCCGGCGTGTACAACTCCGGGCTGCTGGCCCGCGACGTCGTGCCCGACGACGCGACCTACGACTACGCCCCGGCGCCCGCGGCCCTGCTCGACCGCACGCGCCGCATCGCCGCCGCGTGCGCCGAGCACGGCGTCACGCTGCCGCATGCCGCGCTCGCCTACGTCCGCACCCACCCCGCGGTGACGAGCACCGTGGTCGGGCTGCGCACCGCCGACCAGGTGCGGCAGGCCGTGGACCGGCACGCCGCCGTCGTCCCCGCCGACCTGTGGACCCACCTGGTGGGCCGGGGGCTCCTCGCCCCCGAGGCCCACCCCGACGCCTTCGCGTGACGTCCCGTCCGTCCCGCCGCCCGCATGGCGGGACGGATGTGACCGGGACGCGACCCGGGCGCATGATCGAGGCGCCCCCCAGAGAGAACAGAGGACATCGATGCAGCTGCTCCGCCTGGGCCCGGTGGGCCAGGAGATCCCCGCCGTCACCACCGACGGCGCCACCTACGACCTGCGACCGCTGACCGGCGACGTCGACGGCGGCTTCCTCGCCGCCGACGGCATCGCGCGCACGCGCGCCGCCCTCGCCGCCGGCGAGCTGCCCGTGCTCGACGGCGCGGACGGCCTGCGCCGCGGTGCCCCGATCGCGCGGCCCACCGCCGTCGTGTGCGTGGGCCAGAACTACGCCGCGCACGCGCGGGAGTCGGGCGCGGAGCCGCCGCGCCTGCCGATCATCTTCTTCAAGCACCCGAACACGGTGGTCGGCCCGGACGACACGGTGCCGATCCCGCCCGGCTCGGAGAAGGTCGACTGGGAGGTCGAGCTCGCGATCGTCGTCGGGAAGCAGGCGAGCTACCTGCCGTCGCCCGAGGCCGCGCTGGCGCACGTCGCCGGGTACACCGTGGTGGACGACGTGAGCGAGCGGGCCTGGCAGCTCGACGACTCCCTCGGCCAGTGGTCGAAGGGCAAGTGCGGCCCGGCGTTCCTGCCGACGGGCCCCGCGCTGGTGCCCGCCGACGAGGTGGACACGAGCGACCTGCGCCTGCGCTCGTCCGTCAACGGCGAGCCTCGCCAGGACTCGTCGACGACGGACATGATCTTCGGCGTCGCCGAGATCGTGCACCACCTGTCGCAGTACATGACGCTCGAGCCGGGCGACCTGATCTGCACCGGCACCCCCGAGGGTGTCGCGCTGTCCGGCCGGTTCCCGTACCTGGCCGACGGCGACGTCGTCGAGGTCGAGATCGACGGCCTCGGCCGCCAGCGGCACGCGTTCGCCGACGCGCGCGTCCCGGCCGCGGCCACGCGGGGCTGACGTGCTCCGCTACGAGTTGTTGCACCCGGGCCTCGTCGCGGCGCTCGCCGCGGCGGGGCACGGGTCGCGGGTGCTGCTCGCCGACGCGAACTACCCGCACTCCACGGGCGCCCGGCCGGGCGCCGCGCGCGTGCACCTCAACCTGCGGCCCGGCCTGCTGACCGTGGACCAGGTGCTCGAGGTGCTGCTCGACGCCGTGCCCGTCGAGTCCGCTGCCGTCATGGTGCCCGGCGGTGTGGCGGGCGACGTCGTCGCCGCGGGGGAGGAGATCCCCGCGCACACCGGTTACCGGGCGATGCTCGGGGCCGAGGTCGGCTGGGACGAGCTGGACCGCTTCGCGTTCTACGACGCCGCCCGGTCCGACGACGTCGCCCTGCTGGTCGCCACGGGCGACCAGCGCGTCTACGCCAACCTGCTGCTCACGATCGGCGTTCGTCCCCCCGCGACGTAGCGTCGTCGAGGGGCTCCGCCGGGTCGGCGTCGACGAAGTCGACCAGCATGTCGAAGCTCATCATCTCGAAGATGTCGCGGACCAGCTGCGGAGCGCCGACCACCCGCGGGTGCGGGCCGTTCTCGCACGCGAGGACCACGAGGCGCACGCCGGAGGAGTCGATGAACGTGACCCTGCGCATGTCGAGGGTCTTGCGGCCCTCGCCCGCTGCCTCCAGCGTGGCGTAGACCTCGTGGGCGACGGCGACGTCGATCTCGCCCCACATCTCCCACCGGAGTCCGTCGTCGCTCAGGTTGATACCACCGTGGGTGGCCATGATCCGTTCCTCTCGCGCGCGTCTCCTGCTGGTGACCGGTGGCTTGATCGCAGGCGACGCCCAGTCTAGGTGCGGCCACCGGAGGCTGACCCGCGGGGTCAGTCCTCGGTGGCCTCCGGGCCGGGGAGGGTCTCCTCGACGTCGAGGAGGTGCGCGGCCATGCGCACGCGCGCGGCCTCGGCGTCGCCGGCGGCCAGGGCGCGCCAGACGGCCTCGTGGTCGCGCTGGGTGCGGGCCTCGGCACCCTCCTCGTGCAGCCCCCGCCAGAGCCGCTCCCGAGCGGTGCGGCCGGCGATGGCCTCGACGAGGGCGGTGATCACGGGGTTGCCGCCCTGGTCGGCGACGATCCGGTGGAACGCGGTGTCGGCCTCGATGAAGGCGGCGTGGTCGATCTCGTCCTGCGCGAGGGTGCTCGCCGCTTGCTCGAGCACGACGCGGGCCTCCTCCAGCGCCGCCGGGGTGATGCGGTGGGCGGCCAGGCCGGCGGCCTCGGTCTCGAGCACCCGCCGGACGGCGTGGAAAGGGCGCGCGCTGGTGTCGCCGTGCAGGTCCACGACGAACTGCAGCGAGGACATGAGCCGTGCGGGGTCGAGGCTGGTGACGTACGTGCCGTCGCCCTGGCGGGTGTCGAGGACGCCGAGCACGGTGAGGGCGCGCACCCCCTCACGCAGGGAGCCGCGGGAGACGCCGAGCCGGTCGGCGAGATCCTTCTCCACGGGGAGCCGGTCGCCGGGGCCGAGCTCGCCGCCGGTGATCATGCGGCGGACGCCGTCGACGACCTCATCGGTGCGGGACATGCCCTGGATTATGGCCCAGTTCCCGCACGGGTGCACCGATTCCTCCGATGAATCCGGGGCCGTCCGTGCGTGGGCCCGCCGCGGTCCGTAGCCTGGCGCGATGGCAGACCTCACGCTCGACCGGCTGCTGGACCTGGAGCGCCAGGGGTGGGACGCGCTGTGCCGGAGCACCGGGGGCGCGTTCTACGGCGACCTCATGACGCCCGCCGCGCTCATGGTGCTCGTCGACGGCTCGGTGCTCGACCGCGACGCCGTCGTCGCCTCGCTGGACGGTGCGCCGCCGTGGGACTCCTACGACCTGCGCGACGCGCGCCGCGTCGGTCTCCTGGACGGCGCCGCCGCGCTCGTCTACCGCGCGCGGGCTCTGCGCGGCGACGACCCGCCGTTCGTCGCGCTCATGGCGAGCACCTACGTCGTCGTCGACGGCGAGCCCCGGCTCGTGCTGTACCAGCAGACAGCGCTGTGGGGGGGGGGGGGGGGGGGGTCTCCCCAAGAGACGGGGGGCCAACCCCCCCTCCCACGTCGGGGGGTGGTCGGGGGGGGAGAGGGGACCT
>NZ_JBHJVM010000005.1:123109-155926 GCF_042264825.1 Isoptericola sp. NPDC056134 | reverse complement strand
CGTCTGGCCCTGTCTCCCGACGGAGACGGGGCCAGACGCCCGCTCACAGCGCGGGGGGTCGTCAGGCGGGGACGATGAGCCCGGCGGTCTGGGTGCGGGCGCGCTGGAGGCGGGCGGCGACGTCCTGCCAGTTCGCGATGTTCCAGACGGCCTTGACGTAGTCGGCCTTGACGTTGAGGTAGTCGAGGTAGAAGGCGTGCTCCCACATGTCCAGCATGAACAGCGGGGTGATGCCGACGGGGACGTTGGCCTGCTGGTCGAAGAGCTGGAAGATGGCGAGGCGCTGGCCGATGGAGTCCCAGCCGAGCACGGCCCAGCCGGAGCCCTGGATGCCGGTGGCGACGGCGGCGAACTGGGCCTGGAACTTGTCGAAGGAGCCGAAGGCGTCCTTGACGGCCTCGGCGAGCTCGCCCTCGGGCTGGCCGCCGCCCTCGGGGGAGAGGTTGTTCCAGAAGACGGTGTGGTTGGTGTGGCCGCCGAGGTTGAACGCGAGGTTCTTCTCGTGCAGGTTCACCGCGGCGTTGTCGCCGGACTCGCGGGCCTCGGCGAGCTTCTCCAGGGCGGTGTTGGCGCCGGTGACGTAGGCCGCGTGGTGCTTGTCGTGGTGCAGCTCCATGATCTTGCCGCTGATGTGCGGCTCGAGGGCGCTGTAGTCGTAGGGCAGGTCAGGGAGCGTGTAGACAGCCATGCTGAGATACCTCCGGTTGCGTGCCGCACGTCGTACCGGCGTGCGATGGGGACGTCGTCGACGGCTGGTCCCCGGCCGCTCTCACGTGCCGGGGACGACGACGGCCCGCGCACCCCGCCCGACGGATCGGGAGAGGGGAGCGCGGGCCATGGGTCCAGCCTGCAGGAGACTCAGTGCTCCCGCTCGACGTTGCCAGACCCCGAGACGAGCTCGGGGGTGTCGTGGGCGGGCTCGAGCTCGTCGTGCTCGCCGTGGGCGTGCGCCGCGGCCAGCTCGGCCGGGGTCACGGGCTCGACCCGGTCCTCGTAGAAGAACTGCGACAGCTTCTGCCAGCGCTTGTCCTTCTTGTAGCCCTTGCGCTTGACGCCACGGGCGTCGGTCGCGGGCTCGATCTCCAGGGGCCGGCGCGCCTCGTAGTTGACGCGCAGCCAGCGCTCCTGCTCGTCGAGCGGGCGGTGGACCTCGATGTACTCGCCGTTGGCGAACCGCACGATGCGACCCGTCTCGTGCCCGTGCAGCACCAGCTCGCGGTCCTTGCGCTGCAGGCCCAGGCAGATCCGCTTCGTGACCCAGAAGGCGAAGACCGGTCCGACGAAGAACAGGACCCGGAAGACCCAGGTGATCGTGTTGATCGACAGGGCGAAGTGCGTCGCGATGAGGTCGTTCGACCCCGCCAGCGCCAGGATGACGAACGCCGTGAGGAACGCGACGCCGAGGCCCGTGCGGGTCGGGACGTTGCGCGGGCGGTCGAGCACGTGGTGCTCGCGGTGGTCGCCTGTCACCTTCGCCTCGAGGAACGGGTACACGAACAGGAACGTGAACAGCAGGCCCGGGATGATGACCGCCGGCACCAGGATGTTCAGCGACAGCGTGAAGTCACCCCACGTGACGATCTCGGCCTGGCCGGGCATCAGACGCAGCGATCCCTCGAGGAACAGCATGTACCAGTCCGGCTGGGCACCCGCGGACACCGGTGACGGGTCGTACGGGCCGTAGTTCCAGACGTTGTTGATCGCCATCGTGCCGCCCATGAGGGCCAGCACGCCGAAGATGATGAAGAAGTTGCCGCCCATCTTCGTGGCGAACGCCGGGACCGCGGGGTAGCCGACCACGTTCTGGTCGGTGCGGCCGCCGCCCGGGTACTGGGTGTGCTTGTTGAGCACCATGAGGAACAGGTGCACGCCGATCAGCGCCAGGATGAGCGCGGGCACGAGCAGGATGTGCACCGTGAACAGGCGCGGAATGATGTGCTCGCCCGGGAACTCGCCGCCGAAGACGAACCACGAGAGGTACGACCCGATGATCGGGATCGACTTGATGACGCCGTCGGTGATGCGCAGGCCGTTGCCGGAGAGCACGTCGTCCGGGAGCGAGTAGCCCGAGAACCCGGCGAGGAGGCTGCAGATCAGCAGCAGCGTGCCGACGAGCCAGTTGAGCTCGCGGGGCTTGCGGAAGGCGCCGGTGAAGAAGACGCGCATCATGTGCACCACGATGCCGGCGACGAAGATCAGCGCCGACCAGTGGTGGATCTGCCGCATGAGCAGACCGCCGCGCACCTCGAACGACATGTTCAGCGTCGAGGAGAAGGCCGTGGACATGAGCTGGCCGTCCATGGTCGCCGGCGCGCCGTGGTGCGTGACGAGCGCCATCGACGGGTCGAAGAACATCGCCAGGAACACGCCGGAGATGAGGAGCACGACGAACGAGAACAGCGCGATCTCGCCGAGCATGAAGGACCAGTGGTCCGGGAAGACCTTGCGGACGAGCTGCTTCGCGAGCACGCCGACCTTGGTCCGCTGGTCGAGGTAGTCGGCGGACTTGCCGATCACGGTGGTCGGCTCCGCCGCGGTGGGGGGAGTTGTCGTGGTACTCACTTCAGGCGCTCCCAGTAGCTCGGGCCGACGGGCTCGTTGAAGTCGTCCTCAGCCACAAGATACCCCTCGTCGTCGACGGTGATGGGCAGCTGGGGCAGCGGGCGCTTGGCAGGTCCGAAGACCACCTTGGAGCCGTCGGAGATGTCGAACGTCGACTGGTGGCAGGGGCACAGCAGGTGGTGCGTCTGCTGCTCGTACAGGGCGACCGGGCACCCGACGTGGGTGCAGATCTTCGAGTACGCGACGATGCCGTCGTAGGAGGCGCCCTCGCGGTGGTCGCGCTTGTGGTCGCGCGGGTCCATGCGCACCAGGAGCACGACGGCCTTCGACTTCTCGGTGATCCACTCGTGCGACTCGCGCTCCTCGGCGGGCACGTCGGGGATGACGTGCGCGACGGAGCCGACCGTCAGGTCCGACGCCTTGATCGGGCGGCCGGACGGGTCGTAGGCGAGGCGCGTGCCCTTCTTCCAGATGGTGTGCCGGAAGGAGTTGACGTTCCACGTGCCGCCGACGCTCGAGACGAGCGGCACTGCGATGGTCAGCGGGAAGAGAGCGAGCGCGGAGACGACCGCGCCCTTGAGGACGGGCCGGCGCGCGATGCCGGAGTCCTCGAGCCCGTCCTTGAACTGCTGCTGGACGACCTCGCGGACGTCCTCCGAGCTGCTGCTCGAGTGGCGCTCCTCGACGTACTCCTTGCCGGACATCAGGGTCTTGGCCCAGTGGACGGCCGCGAAGCCGATGCCGAACAGGGAGATCGCGATCGCGACACCGAGCAGCACCGTCGAGAGGCGCACGCCGGGCGTCGTGCCGTCGGGACGCACGGCGAAGTAGGCCACGATCGAGGCGATCGTGCCGAGGCACGAGATGGCGAAGAGGATCGCGATGATCCGCTCGTTGCGCTTGGCCGCCTTCGGGTCCGTGTCCGCGAGGCGCGGGTGGTGCGCGGGGACGCCCGGGTCCGCGAAGCGGTCGGTCCGGGCGACCGTGCCGTCGCCGTCGTGCCGGGCCACGTCGCGGGACGGGCCCTGGGGGTTCTGGTTCTCGCTCACGAGGACTTCGCTCCGATCCACACCGCGCCACCGATGATCAGGCCGATGCCGATGATCCAGGCCCACAGGCCCTCGCTGACCGGACCGAGCGAGCCCAGGGTGAGGCCGCCGGCCGAGCCCTGGTCCTGCTCGTCGAGGAACGCGATGATGTCGCGCTTCTCGTCGGGGGTGATGTTGGCGTCGTTGAACACCGGCATGGACTGCGGGCCGGTGAGCATGGCCTGGTACACGTTGCGGCCGGAGGTGTCCCACAGCGGCGGCGCGAACTTGCCCTCCGAGAGGGCGCCACCGGCGCCGACGGCGTTGTGGCACATCGCGCAGTTGGTGCGGAAGAGGGCCATGCCGTTGGCGGGGTCGCCCTTGCTCCCGTCCACCTGCTCGTCGGTGGGGATGGCCGGGCCGGCGCCGAGGGACGCGACGTACGCGGCGAGCGCGGCGGTCTGGTCCTCGTCCATCTGCCGGGGCTTGGCCTCGGCCTGGGGGCCGTTCATCTGCATCGGCATCCGGCCGGTGGAGACCTGGAAGTCGACCGCGGCCGCACCGACGCCCACGAGCGACGGCGCCTCGGTGGTGCCTTCCGCGTTCGGGCCGTGGCAGGTGGCGCAGTTGGCCTGGAAGAGCTTCTTCCCGGTCTCGATGTCCGCGGTGCTGGCGGTGTCGGCCTGGGCCGGGCTCGGGGCCAGGGCGGCGTAGACGCCGCCCGTGACCAGCAGCGCCAGCAGCAACAGCACGACCGGCGCGAACCGGTGGTGCCTGCGGGCGGCGAGTGCCTTCACGAAATGATCCTCGTCTCGCAGATCGAAGGTGCAGGGTCAGTGCCGGCGGCGACGCCGGCCGGGGGTTCAGCGCAGGAGGTAGATGACGGCGAAGAGGGCGATCCACACCACGTCGACGAAGTGCCAGTAGTAGGACGTGACGATCGCGGTGGTGGCCTCGTGGTGGCCGAAGTTCTTGGCGGCGAAGGAGCGCCCCAGCAGGAACAGGAAGGCGATGAGGCCGCCCAGCACGTGGAGGCCGTGGAATCCGGTGGTCAGGTAGAAGACCGAGCCGTACGGGCTGGAGGAGATGGTCAGGCCCTCGTGCACCAGCTCGGTGTACTCGAAGATCTGGCCGCCGATGAAGAACGCGCCCATGAGGTAGGTGAGGGTCATCCACTCGTGCATGCCCCACTTGCTCACCTGCAGCAGGGAGCCGGAGCGCACCGGCTTGAACCGCTCGGCGGCCCACACGCCCATCTGGCAGGTGACCGACGACAGCACCAGCACGGTGGTGTTGATCGTCGAGAAGGTGATGTTGAGCTTGTCCGCCTGAGCGGCCCACTCCGCCTCGGGCATCACCGACCGGACGGTGAAGTACATCGCGAAGAGGCCGGCGAAGAACATGAGCTCGCTCGCGAGCCAGACGATCGTCCCGACCGACACGGGGTTCGGACGGTTGACGCTCACGTGCTGGTGGGCATGGGGGGCAGCAGCCGTTGCGGTCGACACGTCAGCCATTATGGCCGACATACGGCCTGTTCGAGCCACTCGGGCGGGTCTGGCGGAAAGTCGATGTGCACAGAATCTGCGGAAACTCGCCACTCTGCTACTACGAGGTGACGGATCCGTAGAGAGTGCCAGTAAAAGACCACGTTCGGCACCTGCCCGAGGTGACGCGAGTGTGCCACGATGCCAGCAAACGTCGACGTCCGACGGTCGCGGCACAGCTGCCGGACGTCGTGCCCGTGCCCGAAGCCGTGCACGTCCGCGAAGGGGAGCCAGAAAGTTGACGGATCAGACGGACCAGACGGACCCGACGACGACCATCCCGACCCGCTCGACCGGAGCGATCGCCCCGGCGGCCCGCGGGCCGCGCATCCTGCTCTACAGCGACGACCGGACCGTCCGCGCCCACGTGCGGACCGCCGTCGGGCCCCGTCTGCGCGCCCACGCCCCGGAGATCGCGTGGGCGGAGGTCGCGACGCCTGCGGCACTCATCGCCGCGGCCGACCGCGGCGGGTGGGACCTGCTCGTGCTGGACGGTGAGGCGGACAAGTCCGGTGGCATGGGACTGTGCCGTCAGCTCAAGAACGAGGTGTACCGCTGCCCGCCCGTCGTGGTCCTCACCGGCAGGCCCGACGACGGATGGCTAGCATCGTGGTCGCTCGCCGACGCCGTGGTGCCGAGGCCGCTCGACGCGATCGAGCTGCAGCGCGCCGTGGCCGGCCAGCTCGCCGCGACGGCCTGACCGACGGACCCGTGAGGGTCGAGCCAGGTGCGTCCGGACCGCGCGACCACCGAACCGGAGGAACCTGGTGCCCACGAACGACCGCCCCGTGCCCGCGCAGCCCGAGCAGACGTCGCCCGAGCAGACGTGGCCCGGGCTGCTCACCGAGCTCATCGCCGGCCACGACCTGAGCTCGCAGGACACCGCCTGGGCCATGGACGCGGTCATGTCGGGCGAGGTGTCGCCGGCCCGGCTCGCGGCCTTCCTGGTGGCGCTGCGGGCCAAGGGCGAGACGGTCGAGGAGCTGACGGGGCTCGCGGACACGATGCTCGCGCACGCCCGCCGGTTCACCGTCCCGGGGCCGAGCGTCGACATCGTCGGCAGCGGCGGCGACCGCGCGCACACGGTGAACATCTCGACCATGGCGGCGGTCGTCGTGGCCGGCACGGGCGTCAAGGTGGTCAAGCACGGCAACCGCGCCGCGTCCTCGTCGTCCGGTTCGGCCGACGTCCTCGAGGCGCTGGGTGTGCGGCTCGACCACGGACCCGAGCGCGTCGCCGAGCTGGCCGAGCAGGTCGGCATCACCTTCTGCTTCGCGATGGTCTTCCACCCGTCGTTCCGGCACGCCGGCGTGGCGCGGAAGGAGCTCGGCGTCGCGACCGCGTTCAACTTCCTCGGTCCGCTGACGAACCCGGCGCAGCCGCGGGCCACGGCTGTCGGGGTCGCGGACCCCCGGATGGCGCCGCTGGTGGCGGGTGTCTTCGCCGCGCGGGGGACGCGGGCGCTCGTGTTCCGTGGCGACGACGGCCTGGACGAACTCGCTGCGACCGGCGGCTCGACCGTCTGGGAGGTCCGCGACGGTCAGGTCACCGAGGCGCGCCTCGACGCCGCCGCCGAGCTCGGGCTGCGGCGCATCGACGTCGCCGACCTGCGCGGCGCCGACGCGCACCACAACGCCGGCGTGGCACGCGACGTCCTCACGGGGGTCGACCAGGGCCCGGTGCGGGAGACGGTGCTGCTCAACGCGGCGGCCGCCCTCGTGGCGGACGGCAGCCTGCCCGGCACGGACGCCGGCACGCTCGTGGAACGGCTGGCGGCCGGTATCGGCCACGCCGCGCGCAGCATCGACGACGGCGCTGCCGCCCGCGTGCTGGAGCGCTGGGCGGCCGCGACGCAGGACTGACCGGAGGTGCACGGCGGGCGGCCGACCCTTCGCGCGCGAGCACGTGTCCGGCCGCCCGCCGGGGCGGCGTCAGTCGTCGAGGCCGATCGCGAACGCCTGCTCGAGGTCGACGTTCGAGTAGGTGCGGAAGGCGATCAGGGTCTCGGTGCGCACGACGCCCGGGACCTTGCTGATCCCGTCGGCGATGACGTCGGCCAGCTCCTCGTGCTCGCGTACCCGGACCATGGCGACCAGGTCGGCCTTGCCGGTGACGGAGTAGACCTCGCTGACTCCCTTGAGGTCGGTGACCTTGGTGGCGACCTCGGGGATCTGGTCGGCCTCGGTGTCGATGAGCACGATCGCGGTCAGCATGCCGTCATCGTAGCCACCGGCGGCGGGGCCGCGAGGCGCCCGGCGGTCTCGTCGCCCTCGCCCGGCGCGGCCCACACACCCGCGACGGTCGTCGAGACCGCGCCGAGGTCGGCGTGCGCGGCGGCGGAGCGCACGGGGCACGTCCAGGGGTCGCTCACGTGCACCAGCCGGACCCCCGGCTCGTCCAGCCAGGCCAGCACGAGGGCTGCCTCCTCGGGATGGCACGCGGGAGCGGGAGCCACGGGCGGGGTGACGGCCTCCGCCGTCGCGCGCAGGGCGTCGACGACGGGCAACGGGTCCTCGTCGGGTCCGGTGACGGCGGTCGCGGCGAGCCGCGCGTGCTTCACGACGACGAGCTCCCAGCCGCCCGCGGGGGTGGGCCGCGCGGCGACGAGCTCCGCGCACCGGGCGACGGGGTCCAGGCGCTGGGCACGCGCCGCGCCCTGGACGAACGCCCGGAGCCGGTGGGTCACCGTCCCCGCCTCCTCGAAGCGTTCCTGGGCCGCGAGCCGGCCCACCCGCGCGGCGAGGACGTCGACGACGACCGAGGGGTCGGACGTGAGCGCCGTGCGTGCCGCGTCCGCGACGGTGTCGTACCCCTCGTCGGGTGTGCCGGTCGCCGTGCACGGCGCGGAGCAGCGGCCCATCCCCGCGAGGGCGCACGGGCTGCCGGCCGTCCGCGCGACCCGGGGGAGCCGTGCCGCGCACTGGCGCAGCGGCAGGGCGTCGTGGACCGCCTCGACGGCGGCCAGCGCGGCCTGCCGGGACGTGAACGGGCCGATGTGCGGTGTCCCGGCCCGCACCTCGCGCACCACCGACAACCGGGGGTAGGCCTCGTCCGTGAGACGCACCCACGCCTGGCGCTCGGGGTGCTTCGAGCGCCGGTTGTACCGCGGCGCGTGCTCGGCGATGAGGCGCAGCTCGCGCACCGACGCCTCGAGCGGCGTCGCGCAGACCACGGGCGTGACGGCGTGCGCGATCCGCACCATCTCGGTGATCCGACCGCGCTTCTCGGCAGCCGTGAAGTAGGACCGCACCCGCTTGCGGAGGTTCGTGGACGTCCCGACGTACAGGACCTCGTCCCCGGGGCCGCGGAAGAGGTAGACGCCCGGGGCCTCGGGCAGGCCGTCGGCGAGGGTGCGCTTGCGGCGCACGTCGGGCGGGACGGGGTCGGCGGCGCCGGCGAGATCCTCCAGGTGGGTGATGCCGAGGGGCGCCAGCCGCTCCAGGAGCGCGTGCAGCACGTCGACGGTCGCCCGCGCGTCCGCCAGGGCGCGGTGCTCGGGCGTCACCCGCGCACGGAAGAGCGCGGCCAGGGTGGACAGCTTGTGGTTCGGCGCCTCGTCGCGGGTGACGACGCGACGCGCGAGGGGGACGGTGTCCACCACCCGGAACCCCGGCCAGTCGTAGCCGAGCCTGTCGCAGGCGGCCCGCAGGAAGCCGACGTCGTACGGCGCGTTGTGCGCGACGAGCACGGCGTCGCGCGCGAACTCCAGGAAGCTCGGCAGGACGAGCTCGACCGGGGGAGCCGTGGCGACCATGGACGTCGTGATGCCCGTGAGCCGGGCGACGAAGGCCGGCACCGGGTGGCCCGGGTTGACGAGCGACTGCAGCTCGCCCAGCACCTCTCCGCCGCGCACCTTGACCGCGCCGATCTCCGTGATGCCGCCGTCGGCGGCCCGCCCCCCGGTCGTCTCGAGGTCGACCACGACGAAGGTGACGTCCCGCAGGGAGGTGCCGAGGTCCTCGAACGAGGGCTGGAGCGCGGTCGTGCGCGTCGGGTGCGGGGTGGTGCTCGGCATGCCGGGACCGTAGCGGCGGCCTCCGACAGTCGGGGGTGGGGACAGGCGAGCCCGCCGAGACGGTGGTCTCGGCGGGCTCGGGTCCGTGCGGGCGGTGCCGGGTCAGCTCGCGGACTTCTGCCGGGTGTCGACGTACAGCTCGTCGATCTCGGCGGCGAAGTCCTTGACGAAGACGTGGCGGCGCACGCTCTGCTTGGGCGTGAGATAGCCGTTCTCGACCGTGAGGTCGCCCGGCAGCACGGCGAACTTGCGGATCGACTCGGCCTTCGAGACCGCCTGGTTGGCGCGGGTCACGGCGGCGTCGAGCGCGGCCAGCACCTCCGGGTCGGTCGCCGCCTGCGCGGGCGTCATCTCGGGCTTGCCGTGCATCTTGAGCCAGCCGGGCAGGCCCTCGGCGTCGAGAGTGATCAGCGCGCCGATGAAGGGGCGGTTGTCGCCGACGACGACGCACTGGCTCACGAGGGCGTGCGCCCGGATACGGTCCTCGAGGAGCGCCGGGGCGACGTTCTTGCCCCCGGCCGTCACGATGATCTCCTTCTTGCGGCCCGTGATCGTGAGGAACCCGTCGTCGTCGAGCGTGCCGAGGTCGCCGCTGCGGAACCAGCCGTCGGCGAACGCCTCGGCGGTCGCCTCCGGGTTGTTGTGGTACCCGCGGAACACCTGGATGCCGCGCAGCAGGACCTCGCCGTCCGAGGCGATCCTGACCCCGCAGCCGGGCAGCTGGGGCCCGACCGAACCGATCTTGATGGCGTCGGGGCGGTTCACGCTGGTCGGCGCGGTGGTCTCGGTGAGCCCGTAGCCCTCGAGGATGGTGACCCCGAGACCGCGGAAGAAGTGCCCGAGCCGCTCGCCGAGGGGGCCGCCCCCGGAGACGGCGTACTGGGCCTGCCCGCCGAGCACGGCGCGCAGCTTCGAGAACACGAGGGTGTCGGCGACCTTGTGCTGGAGGCGGAGCCACAGCGACGGGCCCGACGGCGTGTCGAGCGCGCGCGAGTAGGCGATGCCGGTCGCGGCCGCCCAGTGGAAGATCTTCAGCTTGCCCCCGGCGGCGGCCTTCTGCTCCGCGGCGTTGTAGACCTTCTCGAAGACCCGCGGCACCGCGAGGATGTAGGTGGGCCGGAAGGCCTCCAGGCCGGCGGTGACCGTCTTGAGGTCGGCCCAATGGCCGAGCACGGTGCCGCTCGCGATCGCGAGGATCTCGATGTAGCGCGCGAAGACGTGCGCCAGGGGCAGGAAGAGCAGGGTGCGCCCGCCGTCCTTGAAGACGTCGGGCACGGCGGCGACGGCGTTCACGCCGAGCAGCGCGAGGTTGCCGTGGGTGATCTCGGCGCCCTTGGGGGTCCCGGTCGTGCCGGAGGTGTAGATGATCGTCGCGACGTCGGCGAGATCGGCGAGACCGCGGCGGCGGGCGATCTCGTCGTCGGCGACGTCGGCGCCCGCGGCCGTCAGCTTGGCGATCGCGCCGTCCTCGATCTCGAGGACCTCGCGCAGGGCCGGGGCGCGGTCGGAGACCTCCGCGACGGTGGCGGCGAGGCCGGAGTCCTCGACGACGAGCAGCGTGATGCCGGAGTCGGTGAGGATCCACTCCACCTGCTCGGCGGAGGACGTCTCGTAGATCGGCACCGGGACCGCGCCCGCCGCCCAGGCGGCGAAGTCGAGCAGCGTCCACTCGTAGCGCGTGTGCGACATGATGCCGACGGGGTCGCCGGGCTGGACGCCCCGGGCGACCAGCCCCTTCGCGACGGCCACCACCTCGGCGTCGAACTGTGCGGCCGAGACCGGCTGCCAGCCGTCGCCGGAGGGACGCTCGGCGAGCGTGGCGCGCGGGTCGCTCGCCACGCGGGTGGCGAGGAGGTCGTTGAGGTTCGACGTGGCAGGCAGCTCGACCGCCTGCGGAATGGTGATCTCGTCCATGCTGACTCCATCGTCCATGCTCATGCATTGGCCAGGGGTGCGTTCCCCGGCCGCCACGATACCGGGTCTCACGCGTGGTCCAGGACACGGTTCGGTGACGGTCCGTGACCACCGGTGACGTCGCGGTGACGTCCCGGTGGTGGACGAGCGTCGCACCCCTCGGTCGCGGTGGCTAGTCTTGTCCCTGCGCGCACCGCGCGCCCCCGCGCCGCGACGGCGACCGGGTGATGCGCCGTACGGACGCGGCGTCCCGACACATGAACGCGAGGTTCCCGCATGCACGCCATCGGAGTCGACATCGGCGGCACGAAGATTGCCGTGGGTGTGGTGGACGAGGCGGGCAAGATCCTCGCGAAGGTGCGGCGCGAGACGGTCGCCGACGACGTCGCCTCCATCGACCGGGCCATCGCGGACGCGTGCGCCGAGCTGGCCAAGGAGCACGAGGTCGGCGCCATCGGCCTGGCCGCCGCCGGCTTCGTGAGCCCCGACCGCCGGTCCGTGCTCTTCGCCCCGAACATCGCCTGGCGCGAGTACCCGCTCGCCGAGCGGATCGAGGCGCTGCTGGACGTCGACGTCCCCGTGGTCGTCGAGAACGACGCGAACGCCGCGGGCTGGGCGGAGTTCCGCTTCGGTGCCGCCCGCGAGGCCACCGACATGCTCATGCTGACGGTCGGCACCGGGCTCGGCGGCGCGATCGTGGTGGACCGAGAGCTCGTGCGCGGCAAGTGGGGTGTCGCGGCCGAAGTGGGGCACATGCGGGTCGTCCCGGGCGGCCACTACTGCGGCTGCGGGCACGAGGGCTGCTGGGAGCAGTACGCGTCCGGCACGGCCCTGGTGCGCGACGCGAAGCAGGCCGTGATCGCCCAGCCGGAGCGGGCGACGCGGCTGGTCGAGCTCGCCGGCGGCGACGTGTCGGCGCTCGAGGGCCCGCACGTCACGCAGGCGGCACAGGAGGGCGACGAGCTCGCGGTCGAGCTGCTGGCGACGCTCGGCCGGTGGATCGGCGAGGGCTCGGCGTCCGTCGCCGCGCTGCTGGACCCCGAGCTCATCGTCATCGGAGGAGGCGTCGGCGCGGCCGGCGACCTGCTGCTCCTGCCCGTGCGCAAGGCCTACGAGGCGCAGCTGTCGGCCCTCGGGCACCGCCCGGTGGCGCAGATCGAGCTCGCCGAGCACGGCAACGAGGCGGGCATCATCGGCGCCGCCGACCTCGCACGGCGCTGATCCGCCCGTCGCCCGGCCCCGTCGCCAGGCCTGGCCCCGCACGGGCCGGTCAGACGACGGCGCCCGTGCTGTGGTCGTCCGGGTCGCGGCGGTGCGGCATCCGCCAGACGAGGATGCCCAGCGCGACGAGGAACAGGACGCCGGCGACAGGGCCGGACCATCCCGGGATGCGCAGGGCCGGGACGGCCGAGCGCAGGACGACGCCGAGCACGACGAGCACCGGCACCCCGACGACCACCGCCCACGCGAGGGTGAGGAGCGGGTCGCGGGAGAGCACCGGTTCCGGCTCCGGCGGCGTGAAGTGAGACTCCGTCTCTTCGAGATCCTCGATCTCGGGCGTGACGGGCCAGTCGCGGGGACCGGGGCTCACCACCCGACCGGGCGGCGGCGCGGTGTCCTCGCGGCGCGGGTCGGCCGCGGGCTCGCTCGCGGTGTCGCCCGTGGTGCCGCCCGCAGGCTCGTCCGCCCGGTCGGCGTCGTCGGGCTCGTCGAGCGGCCCGAGCTGGGCGACGATGTCGGCCCACCGCGCCTCGACGGCGTCGTCGGGCAGGTCGTCGTCCGGCAGGTCCGGATCGGCGTCCGGGTTCGGTGCGGGCATGGGTTCACTCTATTGTCGTGGGCGAAGCAACGCGTCGACGGTCCGCCCGCCGGCGCCACGGCCCGTCGACGGCGGTCCGCTGACCGGGGGCTGCCGGGACTGGGCGAGGAGGACAGTTGTTCTACTGGGTGATGAAGAACGTGCTGGTGGGGCCGTGGCTCCGGCTGGCGTTCCGCCCCTGGACGAAGGGCGTCGAGAACGTCCCGACCTCCGGTCCGGCGATCCTCGCGAGCAACCACCTCGCCGTCATCGACTCGTTCGTGCTGCCGCTCGTCCTCGACCGCCAGGTCCAGTTCCTGGGCAAGTCGGACTACTTCACCGGCGGAGGCGTCCGCGGTCGCCTCGTGGCCGGCTTCATGCGTGGGGTCGGGACGATCCCGGTGGACCGCTCGGGCGGCAAGGCCAGCGAGGCCGCGCTCAACACGGGGCTGCGGGTGCTGGACGACGGCGACCTGTTCGGCATCTACCCGGAGGGCACCCGCAGCCCCGACGGGCGGCTGTACCGCGGCAAGACCGGCGTCGCCCGACTGGCGCTGGAATCCGGCGCCCCCGTGATCCCCGTCGCGATGGTGGGCACCGACGTCGCGCAGCCGCTCGGGCGGTCGGTCCCCAAGCCGATGCCGATCGGGATGGTCTTCGGCGAGCCTCTCGACTTCAGCCGCTACCGCGGGATGGAGGGCGACCGGTTCGTGCTGCGCTCCGTGACCGACGAGATCATGTACGCCATCCTGCGGCTGTCCGAGCAGGAGTACGTCGACGTCTACGCGGCCACGATGAAGGCGCGCCTCGCGGCGGCCCAGCAGCAGCCGCCGGAGGAGCCCGCCGCCGGCTCCTGACCGGCTACCCGGGCACCTGGCCCACGACGAGGCTCAGCCAGGCGTCCGGCGGGACCTCGGGCCGGCCGGGCACCGGACGGTGCGTGACCGACCACCCGTCGCCCGCGACGTCGGTCGCGACGCGCGGCCAGAACGACGCGGCGCCGGCGTTGGCGTCCTGGTACGCGATCTCCCACGGGCCCGGCACGTCGCGCAGCACCGCCGCCGCGACCTCGCGCCCGACGCCGCGCTGGCGGGCGGCGCGCGCGACGAAGAACGCCGAGAGCACGCGGGTCGGCGCGTCGAGCCCCCGGACCAGGGCGAACGCCACCGGCCGCTCGTCCGAACGGCCCCGTGCCCCGTCGGGGGCCATGGCCAGGTAGCCGCGCCAGGTCGCGGCACGACGGCCCGTCCCGTCCTCGTCCGTCCGCGCGTCGCGGTCGATCTCGTCGAGGGCGGTGCGGAGCCGGTCGTCGCGGAACCGGCCGTCGGGCCCCGGCAGCTCGCCCGAGACGGCGGACATGTCGTGGCGGAAGAGCAGCCACAGCCGTTCGAGGAGCGCGCGGTCCTCCGGCGTGGCGCGGCGGACTCGGACCGGCGCGCCGGCGAGGTGGGCGGACGGGTCGGGGAGGGGTGCAGGAGTCGTCATACGCAAGAGCCTCCCGGCGCCGGACGGCGGGGAGGCTCGCCCGACATCATCGCACGGCCGGGCGCCGCCGCGCACGGCGCGTTCGCCCGGCGGACGGCCGGGGCCGGCACGGGGTGGTGCTCCTAGGATGGAGTCGCTGTCCGTCCCCCACCGAGAGGTAGCCCCTGTCATGTCGGTTCGTCGCGTGGCTCTCCTGACCGCCGGCGGCTTCGCGCCCTGCCTGTCCTCCGCCGTCGGCGGCCTCATCGAGCGCTACACGGAGCTCGACCCGTCGATCGAGATCATCGCCTACCAGTACGGCTACCACGGGCTCCTCACGGGCACGAAGATCGTGGTCGACGAGGAGGGCCGCAAGCAGGCCGGCATCCTGCACCGCTTCGGCGGCTCGCCCATCGGCAACTCGCGCGTCAAGCTGACCAACGCCGCGGACTGCGTCAAGCGCGGCCTCGTGCAGGAGGGCCAGAACCCGCTGGAGGTCGCGGCCGAGCAGCTCAAGGCCGACGGCGTGGACGTGCTGCACACCATCGGTGGCGACGACACGAACACCACGGCCGCCGACCTCGCCGCGTACCTGCACGACAACGGCTACGAGCTCACCGTCGTGGGCCTGCCCAAGACGATCGACAACGACGTGGTGCCGATCAAGCAGTCGCTCGGCGCCTGGACCGCCGCCGAGGAGGCCGCGGGCTTCGCCGCGAACGTCATCGGCGAGCACCGCTCCGGTCCGCGCATGCTCATCGTGCACGAGGTCATGGGCCGGCACTGCGGCTGGCTCACGGCGGCCACCGCGAAGGAGTACCGCTCGTGGCTCGACGCCCAGGAGTGGGCCCCGGCCCTCGGCCTGACGCGCGAGCGCTGGGACGTGCACGCCGTCTTCCTGCCCGAGCTGGAGATCGACATCGACGCCGAGGCGGCGCGCCTGCGCGCCGTCATGGACGAGATCGGCAACGTCAACATCTTCCTGTCCGAGGGCGCGGGGATGAACGAGATCGTGCAGCAGCTCGAGGCCGCCGGCGAGGAGGTGCCGCGCGACCCGTTCGGGCACGTCAAGCTCGACACCATCAACCCCGGCCAGTGGTTCGCGAAGCAGTTCGCGGAGAAGCTGGGCGCCGAGAAGGTCATGGTCCAGAAGTCGGGCTACTACTCGCGCGCCGCGGCCGCGAACGCCGAGGACCTGCGCCTCATCAAGTCGATGACGGACCTCGCCGTCGAGTGCGCGCTGCGCGGCGAGGCCGGCGTCATCGGCCACGACGAGGAGGACGGCGACCGCCTCAAGGCGATCGCGTTCCCGCGCATCGCCGGCGGCAAGGCGTTCGACGTCAGCCAGCCGTGGTTCGGCGAGATCCTCGAGGGCATCGGCCAGCCGCTGGTGCCCGCGAAGCCCGCCGCGCACTGACGACGGCGACCCGCCGACCACCGAGCCAGAGGCAGGAGCAGCCCGCATGACCACCGCCGTCGACACCGTGGTGCCCGGGAGCGACCCCGAGGGCCTGGACCGGTTCCGGACCCTCGAGGCGCGCCAGCAGCCCGTGTGGCCGGACGCCGAGGCGCTCGCGGCGGTGGCGGGCCGGCTCTCCCAGGCGGCGCCCCTCGTGGTGCCGGCCGAGGCCCGGCTGCTCACGGAACGTCTCGCCGCGGCGGGCCGCGGCGAGGCGTTCCTGCTGCAGGGCGGGGACTGCGCGGAGACGTTCGCGGACGCGAACGCGACCCGCATCCGCAACAAGGTGCGCACCATCCTGCAGATGGCGGTGGTGCTCACCCACGGCGCGAGCACGCCCGTGGTGAAGATGGGGCGGCTCGCGGGGCAGTACGCCAAGCCACGCTCGTCCGACCTCGAGACCCGCGACGGCGTGACGCTGCCCGCCTACCGCGGCGACATGGTCAACGGGCACGAGTTCACCCCGGAGTCACGCACGCCCGACCCGGTGCGCCTCGAGCAGGCGTACCGGATCTCGGCGGCGACGGCGAACGTCGTGCGGGCCTTCACCCAGGGCGGCCACGCCGACCTGCGCCGGGTGCACGAGTGGAACCGCGGGTTCATGCGCAACCCCGCCTACGCGCGGTACGAGCGCACCGCGGCGGAGATCGATCGCGCGATCCGCTTCATGGAGGCCTGCGGGGCGGACTTCGACGCCCTGCGCTCGGTGGAGTTCTACCTCAGCCACGAGGCGCTCATCCTCGACTACGAGCGGGCGCTGACCCGCGTCGACGCCCGGACCGGCGAGGCCTACGCGACGTCGGCCCACTTCCTGTGGATCGGCGAGCGCACCCGTCAGCTCGACGGCGCGCACGTGGAGTTCCTCTCGCGCGTCGCCAACCCCGTCGGCGTCAAGCTCGGCCCGACGACGTCGGCTGACGACGCCCTGGCGCTGGCGGCGCGGCTCAACCCGGGAAACACCCCCGGCCGGCTCACGTTCGTCACCCGGATGGGCGCGGGCAGGGTGCGCGACGTGCTGCCCGAGGTCGTCGAGAAGGTCACCGCCGCGGGCGCGGCCGTCACCTGGGTGACCGACCCGATGCACGGCAACACGATCACCTCCGACAGCGGCTACAAGACGCGCCGGTTCACCGACGTGCTGGACGAGGTCACGGGCTTCTTCGAGGTGCATCGCGCCCTCGGCACCGTGCCCGGCGGGCTGCACATGGAGCTCACGGGCGACGACGTCACCGAGGTGCTGGGCGGCAGCGAGGAGATCGACGACGCCGGGCTGGCGCTGCGGTACGAGACGCTGGTCGACCCGCGTCTCAACCACCAGCAGTCGCTCGAGATGGCGTTCCGCGTCGCGGAGATGCTGACGAGCTGGTGACGCTCACCAGACGGTGACGGTCACCGTGCTGCCCTTCGGCGCCCTGCCGGTGGGGTCCTGGAACCGGACGGTGTCGAGGATGCCGCCGAGGTAGGTGTTCTCCTTGACCACGAAGCCGGCCTTCTCCAGCGCCTTGCGGGCAGGCTCGGTGTGCTTGCCCACCACGTTCGGCACCTCGACCAGGGGCGGCCCCTGCGAGATCGTCAGCGTCACGGTGTCGGTGCGGTGCGCGGTGGCCCCCTCCTTCGGGTCCTGCGCCAGCACGTGACCCTTCGGGACGTCCTCGGAGTACTCCGGGTCGGCCAGCTCGACGACGAGCCCCAGACCCTCGAGGTCGGTGACGGCCGCGTCCTTCTCCTTGCCCACCTCCTGCGGCACCTGCACGGGGGCGGGGCCGTCGGAGACGGTGAGCGTCACGACGGTGTCGTGCCGCTGGCGCGAGCCCTCGTCCACCGACACGTCGAGCACCTGGCCCCGGGCGGCCTCGTCGTCGTACGACCGGGCGGGGTCGCCGACCGTGAAGCCGGCGTCCTCCAGCGCCGCGGTGGCGTCCTTGACGGCGGCGCCGACCAGGTCGTCGGGCACCGTGAGCATCTGCACGCCGCGGGACACGACCAGCTCCACGGAGCCGTCGGTGCGCACCCGGTCGCCGGGCGCGGGCACGCTCGTCACGACCGAGCCCTCCGGGACGTCGTCGTCGAAGGCGCGGCTCGTCGTCGTGCCGAGCCCGGCGTCCTCGAGGACGGCGCGGGCGTCGTCGGCAGCGACTCCGGCGATGCCGGTCGGCACCGAGGTCCACGCCCCGGGACCGTCCGCGAACCACCACCACGTGCCCAGCCCGCCGCCGGCCAGGACGAGCACCAGGGTGAGGGTCCACGCGACCGCGCGGCGACGGCGGGAGGGGCGCCGGTACGCCTCGGTGGGCTGCTCGACGAGCCGGTGCGTGGGCTGCGCCGGCGCGCTCGCCGACACCTCCTGGAAGAACGCCGTCGGGATCTCGTCGACGGCGTCCGTCCCCGTGCGCCCGTCGTCCTCGTCGTCGTGCGGCGCGCCGCCGGTCCCGCTCGGGCCGCCGGCGTCGGAGGGGCCGTCGGCGGGCCGTTCCGCGCGGCGCGCGAGCACGTCGGCGTCGAGCGACGACCGCAGCGCTTCGACGGCGGCGAGGGCGGCGCCCGCGTCGGGCGGGCGCCGCTCGGCGTCCCGGGCCGCGAAGGACGCGACGAGCGCGTCGACCTCGGCGGGCAGCCAGTCCACGAGCGCGGACGGGGCCGGGAGGTCCTCGTGCACGTGGTGGAAGGCGACCTGGATCGGCGTCTCGCCCGCATACGGCAGGGTGCCGGTGACGAGCTCGTACGCGAGCACCCCGACCGCGTAGACGTCGGTGCGGGCGTCGCAGGTGCCGCTGGTGATCACCTCGGGCGCCAGGTACGCGACCGTGCCCAGGACGGTGCCGGTGGTGGTGGTGGTCACCTCGGTGACCGCGCGGGCGAGGCCGAAGTCGGCGACCTTGACCCGCGTCCCCGGCGGTGTGCCGCCCGGGGCGTCGTCCTGGGCGGTGCCGCCAGGGACGGCGTCGTCGCCGACGACGAGCACGTTCTCCGGCTTGACGTCCCGGTGGACCAGGCCCTTGCGGTGCGCCGCGGCGAGGGCCGCGAGGACCTGCGCCACGACGTCGAGGGCCCGGTCCAGGGTGAGGGCGCCGGACGTGTGCAGCTCTCGGCGCAGGTTGGTGCCCGGCACGTACTCCATCGCGAGATAGCTGGTGTCGCCGTCGACGCCCTGGTCGTAGACCGCCACGACGCCGGGGTGGGTGAGCCGGGCGGCGGCGCGCGCCTCGCGGCGGAAGCGGG
The DNA here is from genome assembly GCF_042264825.1 of Isoptericola sp. NPDC056134. NCBI lineage: Bacteria > Bacillati > Actinomycetota > Actinomycetes > Micrococcales > Promicromonosporaceae > Isoptericola > Isoptericola sp. NPDC056134. Next base: position 136,920 of record NZ_JBHJVM010000005.1, on the reverse strand, counting down.
ACACGAAGGCGGCGCCGTCCACCCCGTCCGCGAGGTGCGGGTGCATCACCTTGACGGCGACCTCGCGGTCGAGCCGCCGGTCGGTGGCCCGGTACACGGTGGCCATGCCCCCTCGGGCGACGCGCGCGACGATCTCGTACCGCCCGTCGACCAGGCGGCCGAGCATCGGGTCGGTCGTCGTGATGGCCACGCGACGAGTGTAGGGGCGCCCGGTTCGGCAGGCCCGTAGGCTGGCCCGGTGAGCGACACCACCGCGCCGGAGCCCGGCGCCCCCGTCCCCGACAGCACCGACGACCGCACCGACGACCGCGCCGCCCTGGAGTCCCTCGTGGACGCGTGGCTCACCCTGCCCGACGTGGCGGAGGTCCTCGGGACCCAGGTGTCCAAGGTGCGCGGGCTGGTCTCGGAGCGGACCCTCGTCGGGGTCAAGCGGGGCGACCGGAACACGTTCCAGGTGCCTGCCGCGTTCCTCGTGACCGACGACGGGGCGCCCCACGTGCTGCACACGCTGCGCGGCACCGTGCTGGTGCTCTCGGACGTCGGGCTGGACGACGCCGCCATCCTGCGCTGGCTGTTCGAGACCGAGCCGTCGATCGGCGCCACCCCGATCGGGGAGCTGCGCGCCGGTCGTCGCGCCGAGGTGCGCCGGGTGGCCCAGGCGCTGCTCTGACGCCCGGTCCCTCCGGTCGGAGGGACGGCCGGCGGGTCAGGCCGCCCGGTCGACGGCGGCCCGCGCCAGGTCCAGGAGGACCTCGCGGGCGGGCTCGGCGAGCTCTGCCGCGGACAGCGCGTCCAGGGCGCCGTCCGCGAGCGTGTCGATGAGGGCCTCGACGCCGTCGAGCGCCCCCGAGCCGGCGATGACCCCGCGCAGCCTCTCGACGGTGGCGCCGTCCAGGTCGGGGTCGCCGAGGCGCGCGACGACGAGGTCGCGGTCGCTCGCGCCCGCGGCCGCGAGCGTGCGGGCCACCAGCACGGTGCGCTTGCCCTCGCGCAGGTCGTCGCCGGCGGGCTTGCCCGTCACCGACGGGTCGCCGAACACGCCCAGCACGTCGTCGCGGAGCTGGAACGCCTCCCCGAGCGGCAGCCCGGCGTCCGAGACGGCGGCCACGTGCGCGGGCGACGCCCCCGCGACGACCGCGCCGAGCACGAGCGGGCGCTCGACCGAGTAGCGCGCCGACTTCGCGCGCAGGACGTCCCGGGCGCGCTCCTCGTCGGCCGCGGGGTCCAGGCCCCACGGCTCGGCCTGCACGAGGACGTCGAGGTACTGGCCCACGACGACCTCGGTCTGCATGGCGTCGAACAGCGCGCGGGCCGCGGCCGCGCGCTCCGTCGGCAGGTCGGCGACGGCAGCGGCGATCTCGCGCTGGCACGCGACGAGGCACAGGTCGCCGAGCAGGATCGCGGCGGACGTGCCGAACCGCTCGGCCGATCCCGCCCAGCCGGCCGCGGCGTGCCGTGCCTCGAAGGCCCGGTGCGCGGTGGGCTCGCCACGCCGCGTGTCCGAGGCGTCCATGACGTCGTCGTGCAGCAGGGCGGCGGCCTGGAACAGCTCGAGCGCCGCCCCGGCCCGCACCACCGCGTCCCGCTCGGGGCCGGACGCGGCGCCGCCGTGGGCCCGGTAGGACCAGTAGCAGAACGCCGCCCGCAGGCGCTTGCCCCCGCGGAGCAGCACGGCCGCCTGGTCGGTCAGCGCGGTCGCCGCGTCGCCGATCGAGGCGACCTCCCGGGCGAGGGCGTCGAGGTGCTCCTCGACCCTGGTGTCGACGTCGGTGCGGAGGTTCTCGAGGTCGACCAGCGACGCGGCGGTGGGCATGCCGACAGCCTATGCGCCCGGCCGGGCGGTCCCGACGGGGGCGGGGCCGGTCAGCAGGTCCGTCAGCAGGTCCGTCAGCCGACGACGACGGAGCCGCTGACCGTCACGAGGCGGCGCTCGCCGTCGTCGAGCACGCCGAGGGTGACGGACTCCACGACCGGGCCCGCGTCCTTCTTCTTTCCCCGGGGCGTGCTCTCGCGGCCGAACACCGTCTGCGCGGTGAGGCCGGAGAGGCTCGACGTGCCGGACTCCTCGAAACCGGCCTTGCGCAACCGCTCGGCGAGCTGGTCGATGACGTCCTGCGTGCCGCGCTGCGTGGCGAGGTTGAGGGTGACGTCGGTGAGGCCGCCCTCGCCCGGGGTGGCCGAGCTGGCGAGCACCGTCGCGTCCTCGGGCGCCCCGAGCAGCTTCTCGGGGAAGCCGTCGGCGTACCCGCCGACCGTCGTGTCGGGGTCGAACGTCGGCAGGGCGGACGCGCCGCCCGTCCCCGGCTCCGCGCTAGGGGTCTCCGTGACGCCACGCACGCCGACGCCGGACCCGTTCTCGCCGGTCGCGGACACGTCGTCGTCCGGGGCCCCTCCGCCGCCGAGCAGACCGCAGCCGGACAGCGCGAGGAGCGCGGTGAGCGCCACGGCGCCCACGCCGCGTGCCCTGGTCGCGGGCGCGCGACGCGACCGGGCGCGGCGGCGCGGGGCGCGGGGGAGCGAGGGCACGGCGCCTACCGTAGCGGCCCGCGGCACCTCGCTCGCACGTCCCGGACGAGGGCGACGCCGCGGACGTCGCACGGCGGCGCAGGCCACGGAGCCTGCCCCCAGCGGGGTGCCGTCCACAGCGGGGCGGCCCGCGGCGCCGGGGCCCGCGGTCGTGCCCTGGGATCGGACCCATGGACGCCGCATACGCCACCGACCACGCCGGGGAGCCCGGCACCGCCTTCGACACCCCGCTCGTGCTCCGCTCGTCCCGCGACCTGCTCGCGGCCGTGCCGTACCTGCTGGGGTTCCGCCCGCGGGAGTGCGTGGTCGTCGTCGCGGTCACCGACGAGGGCCGGGTCGGCCTCGTCGCACGGACCGGCCTGCCCGACCTCGACGGACCCGTCGGCGACCCCGGGGACGAGGCGGGCGCCGGGACGACGGGAAGCGCGGCCGTCGTCGCCCGGGCGGCCGCCCGGGTCGGGGCCCGCCTGGCGCTCGTCGTGCTCTACACCGCGTCACCGCCGGACCGGGTCCGGGCGTGGGAGGCGGCCGCGGTCGGGGCGCTGGAGGAGTCCCTGGGCCCGACGGTCGACGTGGAGACCTGGCTCGTCGGCCCGGACGGCTATCGCGGCCTCGACTGCACGGACCCCGCGTGCTGTCCGGCGGGAGGACGACCCACGAGCGAGCTCGAGCACGGCGAGGTGGGGGCGGCGTTCGTGGTCGCGGGGCGGGCGATCGCCCGCTCGGAGCAGGAGGCGTACCGGGTCCGTACGCTGCCGGCGGGAGTGCGTGACCGAGTCGCCAAGGCGGCGGGACGTGCGGAGCGGGCGCGTGCGGCGGCAGGTGACGCCACCGGTGCGGCGTCTCGTGAGCCGGCCCGTGCGACGCCCCGTGCGACGCCCCGTGCGACGCCCCGTGCGGCGGCACCTGACGGGCCGGGTCGCTGGCGCACCGAGGCCTACGGCGTCTGGTGCGACCTGGTGCGACAGGCGGCCGCGGAGCTGCGCACCTGTCCGGCCGGCGACGTCGAGCTGCCCCCGGCACGCCTCGGTCGCCTGGCGGTGGCGCTCGCGGACGTCCGGGTCCGGGACGCCGTGCTGCTGTCCCTGGTGCCGGGCGCACGAGAGGCGGCGGACCGGACGGTCCGGGCGGGCGGGGACGTCGACGTCCCCCGCGACGTGGAGTCGGGCACGGCCCGGGCGATCGCCCGGGTGGTGGACCCGCGGGTCGGGGTGCCTCCCGACGGGGCGACCGCCGACGCGGCCCGGCTCGTGCTGGAGCAGCTGGTGGGCGGCGCGCCGCGGCGGTGGCACGCGCCGCCCCTCGCGCTCCTGGGCTTCCTGGCCTGGTGGCGGGGCGACGGGTGGCTCGCGGCCCGGCGCGTGCGAGAGTCCGCGCGGCAGGACCCGAGCTACCGACTGGCCGCGCTCGTGGCCGGGGTGCTGGAGGCGGCGGTCCCGCCCGGGTGGGTGAGCGCGGCGCGAGGGCCGGCTGCGGAGGATCTCGCCGGGGCGACCGATGTGGCCGGGCCGACGGTCGGGTAGCGTGCCCCCATGGCGATCGTCGTCGGACTCCTGAGCACGGCCGAGGGACAGGCGGCACTCGCCGCAGCGAAGCGCGAGGCGCAGGAGCGGTCCGTCCCGCTCACGGTCGTCGTCACCCGGGACGACGGCGGGCCCGAGAGGCAGGCGGTCGAGGACGACCTCGCCTCCTCGGGGCTCGCCTACTCGGTGGTGGGCGGCACGGGGGACCTCGCCGAGGATCTCGTGCGCACGGCGCAGGAGGTGGCCGCCGAGCTCATCGTCGTGGGTCTCCGACGACGCAGCCCGGTGGGGAAGCTGATCCTCGGGTCCGGCGCGCAGCGCATCCTCCTCGAGGCGCCCTGTCCGGTCCTGGCGGTGAAGCCGTGACGACACGCGCGGCGACGCGCGCGGTCCACGCGTCGTGCGATGTGACGCTCGCGACCGTCCTCGGGCGGTCCTGCGCGCGGGCGTGCGAGGCCCGGCCCCACCGTGCCGCCCGGGGTTTCGCCCGTCGTTCCGCCTCTGCCGTCGGGAATCTTCGCGACTCCCCGGACGTTGAGCCAGCACCGGGGAACGGACGACGTGGGTACGGGACTGGGCGCAGGAGCCCGTGGTGCCCTTCCGTCGCGGATGTCGCCGGTACAATAGAGGTGTCCGCCTGAGCCACGACAGTCCGAGTCGGAGGCCTTGACGGCGGTGCACCGTCCCCTCGAATGCCGAAAGGTCGGTTTGTGGCGTCCACTGCGCAGAACCCTGCACTTCCCCGCGAGTTCGAGCACCCTGCCCTGCAGGGGCTGCTCGCTCGAGGCACCGCCGACGGCCGGGTCGACGCCGAGAGCTTCCGCGCTGCCTGCGAGAACGCCGCGGTGGCGGACCCCAAGCGTCTGAAGGCGGTCCTGCGCGCCTTGGCGACCGCCGGGGTGGAGATCGGTGTGCCCACGGCCACCAAGGTCGCCGCCGCCAGCTCGAGCCGGGGCACCACCACGCGCGCGAAGGCGCCGGCGGCGCGCTCCGCGAGCGCGGTGAAGACCTCGACCGTGACGACCTCCGCCGTGAAGTCCGCCGCGTCGACGGACGACGAGCCGGCCGAGGCGACGTCCGCGAAGAAGCCCGCGACCAAGGCCGCCGGCACCAAGACAGCCGCCAAGGGGGCGAAGCCGACGCGTGGCCGCAAGGCGGCGTCGAAGGACGAGCCCGCAGCCGACGACGTCGAGGACGTCGAGCTCGACGACGCGACCGACGCCGACGACGAGCAGGAGAACGAGGCCGCCGCGAAGGGTGCCAAGCCCGCGGCCGGCAAGGGTAAGGGCGAGGACGAGGAGACCGGCTTCGTCGTCTCGGACACCGACGACGACGACCAGCCCGCGCAGCAGGTCGTCACGGCCGGCGCGACCGCCGACCCCGTCAAGGACTACCTCAAGCAGATCGGCAAGGTCGCGCTGCTGAACGCCGAGCAGGAGGTCGAGCTCGCGAAGCGCATCGAGGCCGGCCTGTTCGCGGAGGAGCGCCTGTCCCAGGACTACGCCGCCTACGACAAGACGAAGGCGAGCGCCGACGAGCGCCGGATGTACCGCGACCTGCGGTGGATCGCGCACGACGGCAAGCGCGCCAAGAACCACCTGCTGGAGGCGAACCTGCGCCTCGTCGTCTCCCTCGCCAAGCGCTACACCGGCCGCGGCATGCTGTTCCTGGACCTGATCCAGGAGGGCAACCTCGGTCTGATCCGCGCCGTCGAGAAGTTCGACTACACCAAGGGCTACAAGTTCTCGACGTACGCCACCTGGTGGATCCGGCAGGCCATCACCCGCGCCATGGCCGACCAGGCCCGTACCATCCGCATCCCGGTGCACATGGTCGAGGTCATCAACAAGCTGGCCCGCGTGCAGCGGCAGATGCTCCAGGACCTGGGTCGCGAGCCCACCCCGGAGGAGCTCGCCAAGGAGCTGGACATGACCCCCGAGAAGGTGGTCGAGGTCCAGAAGTACGGGCGCGAGCCCATCTCGTTGCACACCCCGCTGGGCGAGGACGGCGACAGCGAGTTCGGTGACCTCATCGAGGACTCCGAGGCCGTCGTCCCGGCGGACGCCGTGAGCTTCACGCTGCTCCAGGAGCAGCTGCACCAGGTGCTCGACACCCTGTCTGAGCGAGAGGCGGGCGTCGTCTCCATGCGCTTCGGCCTGCAGGACGGGCAGCCCAAGACGCTGGACGAGATCGGCAAGGTCTACGGGGTCACCCGTGAGCGGATCCGCCAGATCGAGTCCAAGACGATGTCGAAGCTGCGGCACCCGTCGCGGTCCCAGGTGCTGCGCGACTACCTGGACTGATCCGCCTCAGGAGCACGTCGTCACGAGAGCCCTGGTACCCGTCGGTACCGGGGCTCTCGTGCGTCCGCGCGGCTCGTCGAGCAGTGGGCCAGCCGTCAGGGCGCGACGTCGGCGGCGACGGACCAGCGCGACGACGGGGCGAGGGTGCCGGCGGGGTCCAGCCGGCGGCGCAGCGCCAGGAGCCGGTCGTAGGTCGCCGGGCCGTACGCCTCGCGCACCAGGGCGGCGGAGACGTCGTCCCGCGGGCCGGCGAAGTTGAGCAGCGAGCCGCCGGTGGTCCAGGGCGCCAGCGCGTCGTGCACCGCCTGGAGGCGGTCGGCGACGTCGGGCGGCCCGACCGGGCTGCCGAGCGCCCCGGTGAACAGGGTGCAGGCGGCGTTGCGCCCGCCGACGGCGTTGGCCACGGCGGGCGGCCCGGCCACGGCGCCGCCGAGGAGCCGGATCTCGGCCGCGAGGACGGGGGAGTCGGTCGGCACGGCCCCGAGGAACGCGTCGACCGCGTCCTCGGTCAGCTCGCGCAGCAGCCCGCCACGCTCGACGAACGGCATCGGGTCGTCCGGGTCGGCGTGCACCGCCCCGATCTGCGCGTACGGCAGGTCTCCGACCGTGTCGAGGATCGGCACGGCGACAAGCCTCAGGTCGTCGACCAGGGGGTCGGGCGCCGCGAGGTGCCCGTGCCGGACGTAGCGCACCACGAGCACCGCGCGCCCGCGCAGCGGCTCGGGCACGTCGGGCAGGGGCGGCAGGTTCAGGCGTGCGACGGACGTCGAGACGTCGTCGGCCAGCGTCGTCGTGTGCTCGCGCCACCGGTGCAGCACGGCGTGCGCGTCGTCGACGTCGAACCAGAGCGTGCCCGCGCGCACGGTGGACAGGGGGAGGAGGTCGAACGTCATCCCGACGACGACCCCGAACGCGCCCCCGCCGCCGCGCAGCGCCCAGAAGAGCTCTTCGTGCTGCGTCGGCGTCGCCGTGACGAGGTCGCCGGCCGGGGTGACCACGTCGATCGCGCGGACGTGGTCGGCGGCGAAGCCGAAGGTGCGCGCCAGGGGGCCGAGCCCGCCGCCGAGCGTGTAGCCGATCACCCCGACCTGGGGGGACGAGCCGCAGAGCCCGCCCAGCCCGTGGTCCGCGCCGGCGGTGAGCACCGCCTGCCAGGGGACGCCGGGCCCGACGGTCGCGGTGCGGGCGACGGGGTCGACGACGAGGGCGTCGAGGGCGGACACGTCGAGCAGGACGTCGCCGGCGCCGGTCGCGGCGGCGCTGTGGCCCGTGGAGCGGACTCCGACGCCGAACCCGTGGCCCGCGGCGGCGCGGACCGTCGCGACGACGTCCTCGGGCGAGGCAGCCCGCACGACGAGCGCCGGCCGGTGGGCGAGCGCGAGGTTGAAGCCGGGGAGCGCGGCGTCGTAGGCCGGGTCGGCGGGCAGGGCCGTGGTGCCGTCGAGCGCGGGGTCGAGCTGTGCCGCGAGGGCGGCGGCCCTGTCGAGGTCGCGGTCGGGGGCGACGGGAGCGGAGCTGGACATCGGGGACTCTCCTTCGGTGGACGGTGCCGAGAGGAGAGAGACGCCCGCGCGCCGGCGATGACGGTCGGTGCCCCGGGCCCCCGGGTGAAGTGTGGGGGCGTTCCCCTGACCTGGGCCGATGTGGCAAGGTGTCCGCGTGCTCCAGACCACGACCCTCCCCGGGCGGCCCCGGGTCGTCGCCCTGCTCGCGCTCGTCGTCGCCCTGGCGCTGTCGCTCGCGTCGGTCCTCGTGGCGCCTGCGGCGCAGGCGGCGACCTGGTCGCTGACGGGCTCCGGCGGAGGGACGACGACGGCGGCGACCGGAAAGTCGCTCACGGTCCGCTACCTCAAGTCCGGCCAGCCCGTGCGGGGCGCGACGGTCACGCTGCAGCGCAAGGAGGGGACGTCGTGGGTGAAGGTCCGCACCGTGCGGACCGGGTCGACGGGCCGCGTGTCGACGACGGTGAAGCCCACCGCCTCGACGACGTACCGCTTCAGGACCAGCCACGCCACGAGCGGCGGTGTCACGGTGCTCGTGGTGCCGGTGCGGTTCGCGATCTCCGGCTCGGGCTCGGGGCACGGCGTCGGGATGGCCCAGTGGGGCGCCTACGAGCAGTCGCGCTCAGGTCGTACCGCGGCCCAGATCCTCGGTTACTACTACCCGGGCACCACCGTCTCGACGGCGAACGACCCCCGGACCAGCCTGGACGTGCAGGTGCTCGGACCGCCGTCGGACAGCCGGACCACGACGGTGCTGGCGGTCGGCTCCGGAGCCTGGCGGCTCATGGACCCGGCGGGGGCCGTCGTGGCGAGCGGCGGAGCCGCGGAGAAGGTCACCGTCGGCGTCGCGCCCTCGGGGGTGACTGCCACGGTGACGAAGGGCGGTGCGACGACGAAGAGCGTGTCCGCGCGCTCCAGCCTGACGTACGAGTGGTCCGGCACGCGGAACTACCAGCCCACCGGGACGAAGGCGGTCGCGACCGTGGCGGGCGCCCAGGGGACCTACCGCAACGGACGCCTGGTGGTGACGAAGCGGTCGGACCGGCCGAACGTCGTCAACCAGGTGGTCATCAACACCGAGTACCTCTACGGGCTGGACGAGATGCCCTCGGGCTGGGGCGCGAGCAGCAACCGCGGTGCTGCGGCGCTGGAGGCGCAGGCGGTCGCGGCGCGCAACTACGCGATCGTCGAGAAGGTCAAGGGCCTGAAGTCCACGTGCGGCTGCCACGTCTACGACGACACCCGCTCGCAGCACTACACCGGCTGGAAGAAGCAGGGCGGGAGCTGGGGGAGCGCCTGGGTCGCGGCGGTGGACGCCACGGTGCAGGACGGCACGGTGACCGTGCTGCGCGACGCCGAGGGCGGGTTCGCGGAGACGCCGTACTTCGCGTCGACCGGCAGCGCGGGAGGGCGCCGTGGCACGGCGACCAACACGGAGGTGTTCGGGACGGCGGCTCTGCCCTACCTCGCGCACGTCGCCGACACGTACTCGGCCAAGGCGCCCGGCAACCCGTACCTGACGTGGAGCGACTCGATCACGCAGGCGACGGCCAGGTCGGTCTTCGGCCTCGCGTCGGTGCGCTCGATCGCGGTGACGTCGCGGTGGTCGAGCGGCCAGATCAAGACGCTGACGGCCACCTCGGCCATGGGGACGAAGGTGTCGCGGACCAAGACGGCGGACGGGTGGCGTACCACCCTCGGCGTCCGGGCGTCGTGGGTCGGCTCGCTCTCGGGCCGCAGCAGCTGATCCTCGCCGGCCTCGGCCGTCGTCCCGCCCCCCCCACGCACGAGAGCCCCGCACCGGACGGTGCGGGGCTCTCGTGGGGTCGGTGTGCTTGCGCCGGGTCAGCGCGCCCCGTGCTCCTCGTGGAGCCGGTCCGTCTCGTCCTGGACGTGGACGGCGACACCCTGGTAGGCGTCCGCGTGCGCGCGTGCGTGGTGCCCGCAGAAGAGGAGCTCTCCGACAGGCAGGACCACTCGCACGTACGCCTGGGCGCCGCAGCGGTCGCAGCGGTCGGCGGCGGTCAGCGGCTGGGTCGGTTCGGTCGTCGTGGTGCTCACATGACCATCCAACCAGACAGGTGGACCGGAGCATCCCGGACCCGGGCCGGGTTCGCTCCGGGCATAGCGGCGTGGAGCACAGTCCGACGGCGTGGAGCGCACAAGAACACCTGTTCGGTCGTCTACCCTCGTTCCCGTGACTGCCACCTCCGAGTCCGGGTACACCGCGCGCCACCTCACCGTCCTCGAGGGCCTCGAGGCCGTGCGCAAGCGCCCCGGCATGTACATCGGGTCGACGGACTCGCGCGGCCTCATGCACTGCCTGTGGGAGATCATCGACAACTCCGTCGACGAGGCCCTCGGCGGGCACGCGACGAACATCCGCGTGGTGCTGCACGCCGACTCGTCGGTCACGGTCGAGGACGACGGCCGCGGCATCCCGGTCGACGTCGAGCCGAAGACCGGCCTGACCGGCGTCGAGGTCGTCTTCACGAAGCTGCACGCCGGCGGCAAGTTCGGCGGCGGTTCGTACACGGCGTCGGGCGGACTGCACGGCGTGGGCGCCTCCGTGGTCAACGCGCTCTCGGCGCGCCTCGACGTCGAGGTCGACCTCGGTGGCAAGACCCACCGGATGACGTTCCACCGCGGCGAGCCGGGCGTCTTCTCCGACCCGGTCTCCGGGCCGTCCCCGGAGTCGCCGTTCGAGCCGTTCGTGTCGGGGTCCGAGCTGGCGATCGTCGGGAAGACCAAGCGGGGCGTCACCGGTACCCGGGTGCGCTACTGGGCGGACCGCCAGGTGTTCCCGAAGACGGCGGTGTTCAGCTACGACGAGCTGGTCACGCGCGCCCGCCAGACGACGTTCCTGGTCCCCGGGCTGAAGCTCACGCTGCGCGACGAGCGCGGTCTGCCGGGCACGCCGGGGGAGTCCGGCCCGCACGAGGAGGTCTTCCAGCACGACGGCGGCGCGATCGACTTCGTCGAGTTCCTCGCGCCCGACGCCCCGGTGACGTCGACGTGGCAGCTCAAGGGCAGCGGCCACTTCACCGAGACGGTGCCGGTGCTGGACTCACGCGGTCACATGTCGCCGCAGGAGGTTCAGCGCGACTGCGAGGTGGACGTGGCCCTGCGGTGGGGTGGCGGGTACGACACCGAGGTCCGCACCTTCGTCAACATCATCGCGACGCCCAAGGGCGGCTCCCACCTGTCCGGGTTCGAGCAGGGCCTGCTCAAGACCGTCCGCAAGCAGATCGAGGCGAACGCGCGTCGTCTGAAGGTCTCCACGAAGGACGCGGCCGAACGGATCGAGAAGGACGACGTCCTCGCCGGCCTCACCGCTGTCGTCACGGTGCGGCTCGCGGAGCCGCAGTTCGAGGGCCAGACCAAGGAGGTGCTCGGCACCGCTCCCGTGCGGGCGATCGTCTCCCGCGTCGTCGAGAAGGAGCTGGGCGCCCTCCTCACGTCGTCCAAGCGCGACGAGAAGGCGCAGTCCGCCCTGCTCCTCGAGAAGGTCGTCGCCGAGATGCGTGCGCGCGTCACGGCCCGCAAGCAGAAGGAGATCTCCCGGCGGAAGAACGCCCTCGAGGCGTCGTCGCTGCCGGCGAAGCTCGCGGACTGCCGCAGTGACGACGTGAACCGCAGCGAGCTCTTCATCGTCGAGGGCGACAGCGCCCTCGGCACGGCCAAGCTGGCCCGCTCGAGCGACTTCCAGGCGCTGCTGCCGATCCGCGGCAAGATCCTCAACGTCCAGAAGGCGTCGATCAGCGACATGCTCCGCAACGCGGAGTGCGCGGCCATCATCCAGGTGCTCGGCGCCGGTTCCGGCCGGTCCTTCGACCTGGACGCCGCCCGCTACGGGAAGATCGTGCTGATGACGGACGCCGACGTCGACGGCGCGCACATCCGCACCCTGCTGCTCACGCTCTTCTACCGGTACATGCGGCCGATGCTCGAGGCGGGCCGCGTGTTCGCCGCCGTCCCGCCGCTGCACCGGGTGGAGGTGCTGGGCAGCGGCCGGCGCAAGAACGAGTACCTGTACACGTACTCGGAGGCGGAGCTCACCGCGACGCTCAAGAAGCTCGACCGGGCCGGGCGCCGGTACAAGGAGGACATCCAGCGCTACAAGGGCCTGGGGGAGATGGACGCCGACCAGCTCGCCGAGACCACCATGGACCCGCGCCACCGCACGCTGCGCCGGGTCACGGTGGAGGGCGCGGAGGCGGCGGAGCGCGTGTTCGAGCTGCTCATGGGCAGCGACGTCGCGCCCCGCAAGGAGTTCATCGTTGCCGGGGCGAGCACCCTCGACCAGTCCCGCATCGACGCCTGACCCGTCCGGGCCGTCGTCCGCATGGCGGCCCGAGCGGCGGGTGCGCTCCGGTGATGGGTACCCTCTGGCCGTGAAGACCGCACCGCGCCGGACGGCGCCTCGACTGCTCGTGCTCCTGCCCGCTCTGGCCCTGACCGCGGGGCTCGTCGCGGGGTGCTCGGAGGGCGGCTCGTCGGACGGCGCCTCGCCCGCCGCGTCCGCGTCGGTGGAGGCCTCCGAGCAGGTGGCCGAGAACGTGGGTGAGTTCTCCTACGAGGGCGTGGACGGCAAGACCGCTCTCGAGCTGCTGCAGGAGAAGGATCCGGACGCCCAGGTGCAGGGCAAGGGCGAGAACGCGTACGTCACCGCGATCCGCGGGCGCGAGGCCGACCCGGAGACGGAGTTCTGGGGCCTGTACGTCGACGACGAGCTGGCCCAGGTCGGGGCGGGCTCGCTCGAGACGAAGGACGGCCAGACGATCACCTGGAAGCTCGAGGAGATCGAGCAGTGAGCGCCGCGACCACTCGCCTGGAGGCTCCGCTCACCGCCCGCGAGCTCGTGCACCGGTGGTGGCGGCCCGCGCTGGCGGTGCTGCTCGTCGCGGGCGCCGTCGTCTGGCGGCTCGTGAAGACGGACCTCGGCGCACCGCCGAACCTCGAGCTCTCGACCGCCGCGGCCTTCGCCGCCGCCGGGCTGCTGCGCCACCGGCTCGCGATGCTCGCGCCGCTGGTCGTGGTGGCGCTGAGCGACGTGCTGCTCGGCAACTCCTCGGTGCTGGTGTTCACGTGGACCGCGTGGGCCGCGATCGGCGTCGGCGCCTGGTGGGCCGGCCGCACCCGGGGCGCCACGGGTCGCCTCGTCGCCGCGCTGGGCTTCGGCGTCGGCAGCTCGCTGGTCTTCTACCTCTGGACCAACGCGGGCGTGTGGTGGCTCGGCCGCGGGACGTTCTACCCTGCGGGGCTGGACGGCCTGCTGGCCAGCTACGTCGCCGGCCTGCCGTTCCTGCGCCCGATGCTGCTGGGCAACCTCGTGCTCGTGCCGCTCGCTGCCGGTCTCGTCGCGCTCGTGACGCGGCTCGAGCGAGCTTCGTCGGCTGCTGTCGACGCGCTCCCCGCGCGATAGCCTCGGCAGGAGCACACCCGACCGTCACGACAGGAGGCGACCGATGCCTGCCGACCGGATCCGCCGGATGACCTTCGCCAGCATCTACCCGCTGTACGTGCGGAAGGTGGAGCGCAAGGACCGCAGCACGGACGACCTCGACCGGGTCCTCACCTGGCTCACGGGCTACGACGACGCCGGCCTCGAGAAGGTCATCGCCGACGAGGTGGACCTGGAGACGTTCTTCGCCGAGGCGCCCGCGATGAACCCGAACGCGTCGCTCATCACCGGGGTGATCTGCGGTGTCCGCGTGGAGGACATCGACGACCCGCTGATGCAGCAGATCCGCTGGATGGACAAGCTCGTCGACGAGGTCGCCAACGGCAAGAAGATGACGTCGATCCTGCGGGGGAGCGTGGCCGCGTAGCCGGGCGGGCGTCCCGGCGTGGGGGGGGGACCAAAAAAAAAACAAACCAAACAACCCCCCCCCCCCCCCCGCCCCCACCCCCCACCATCCTCCTCATCCCCCCCTCCCCCCCCCTCTGGCCCCCCC
>NZ_JBHJVM010000005.1:0-123099 GCF_042264825.1 Isoptericola sp. NPDC056134 | reverse complement strand
GTTCGGGGTGGCGGCAACCCCGAACCTGCCCCCCCCCCCCCGCCCGCCCCCCCCTCCCGCCCCCCCCACCGCCGGTCAGTAGCGGATCCTGCGGAGGTAGTCGTAGCCGACGTCCGCCGTCTGGAGGTACGTCACGTCAGGCGTGTCGTTCTCGACGATGTACTCCTCGACCTCGTGCGCGCGGAAGATGCGCGCGAAGTCGATGAAGCCCGTGCCGAGGTCGGCGTGGCTGGTCTCCTCCGGCCCGTCGTCGTGGCGGTCCTTGACGTGGTACTGCCGCACCCGGAGGGGTGACCTGCGGATGGTGCGGATGGCGAAGTCCTCGGCCTGCCGGTTCGACAGGCCGAGGTTCACCCCGCCGGTCACGACCCAGTACAGGTCGACCTCGAGATGCACGAGGTGTGGATCGAGCTGCGAGGTGAGGACGTCCCACGGGGTGACGCCGCCTCCCAGGTCCGTCGTGAACTCGTGAGCGTGGTTGTGGTAGCCGTACCGCAGGCCGTACAGCCGTGCGAGGGCCGCCTCCTTGTTCATCTGTCGGGCCCATGTCTTCCAGTCCGCCAGCGAGTCGGACGCGAGGAACGGCACCACGACATAGCGCTGACCGAGCGTCGTCGCGTTCTGGAACTTCTCGTGCAGCGCCGCGCGGGACTCGGAGATGCCGTCGTGCGACGACGAGGCACGGATGCCGAGGTCGTCGTAGAACTCGCGCAGCTCGCGGGCCGTCCGGCCGAAGTACCCGAGCGCCTGCTCGACGCGGGGATACCCCGTCTCGGCGATGGCGCCGAGCGTCTCGTCGTAGAGACCGCCACCGAGCCCGTCCCGCACGGTCCAGAGCTGGATGCTGATCCTCCCCCGTGGGACGCGCCGCCCCCAGCGCGGGCCGTGGCCCGCCCGGGGCCTGGCGGTGGCGGAACCGGTGGCGGCGGTACCGGCCAGCGCCACCCCGGCGGCGCCGGTGAGGCTCCCCCGAAGCAGGGTGCGGCGGCTGACGCCGGACGGGTGGGAACCTCTGGTCTCGAGCGAACGCCGCAGCGCGTCGTCGCCGTCAAATCCATAACACATGTCGACTCCTCGTCGTCGAGGCAGATCGTGCAGGGCATCACAGGGTGGGGGCGCCCGGCACGGGCCGGGCACCCCCGGTGCTGGTCACTCGGCGGGCACGAGCTCCACCTCGGCGCTGCCGGTGAGGCCGGGCAGCCCGTCGACGCCAGGGTCGGTGTACTCGGCCACGAACACCCCGCGAAGGGTGTCGTTCTCCGGGTCGTGGCCGGACGGCACCGAGGTGACGATCGACCCGGTGCATCCGGACGCGGTCGTCTGCGGGTGGCCGTGGTCGTCGTGGCCGACGACGTACGTCACCTGGACCCGGGCACAGTCGACCGGCTGGTCGTCCGTGACCTCGACCTCGAAGTCCACCGTGTCGCCGAACGAGAACGACTGGCCCGCGACCGGGGCCACGAAGCTCACCTGCGGCGACTCGTTGCCGACCACGACGTCCACGTCGGCGGAGGCGTGCCGGCCGCGGTCGCGTCCCCCGACGTCCCTGACGGTCAGGGTGGCGCGGTAGACGCCGGGCTCGTCGTACGTGTGGGTGGCGTCGGGACCGCGCGCGTCGACGTCACCGTCGCCGTCGAAGTCCCAGGCGTAGCGGAGCCGGTCGCCGTCGGGGTCGGCCGTCCCCGCGCTGGTGAACTGCACCGTCAACGGCGGGAGGCCCGCCGTGACGTCGGCTCCGACGACCGGGACCGGACTGTGGTTCCCGCGGCGGCCGATGTGGTCGTACCGGGCGAGCTGCGCGTCCGGGTTCTCGGCGAAGTACCCGTCGCCGTACTCGAGGACGTAGAGCGCCCCGTTCGGGCCGAACTCCATGTCCATCGGGTTGTCGAACACGAACGACGGCAGCACCGGCTCGATGTCCGCCAGGGTGCCTCGCCGGTCGAGGTGCATGGCCTTGACGTGGTCGCGCGTCCACTCGTAGAACAGCGGGATCCCGTCGTAGTGCTCCGGCCACGCGACTGCCCGCGGCCGCAGGGTGTCCCTGCGGTCGAACTGGTACACCGGGCCGGCCATCGGCCCGATGCCGTCGTCCGGTCCCGCCGTGAGCTCCGAGAACTCGGGTGAGACGCCGTACGAGTACCAGACGTCGGGCTGCGCGACGGGTGGGAGCACGGTTCGACCGGTGTTGTACGGGGAGTCGTTGACCAGGTTCGCGCAGTCGAACGGCTCCCCGGAATCACCGGTCGCGAAGTCGTGGTCGACGTACGGCAGCTCCGGCGTCGCGCAGAACGGCCAGCCGTAGTTCGCGGGTCTGTCGACGATCGTCCACTTGCCGTGTCCCGCCGGCCCACGTGCCGGGTCGGCCTCGCCGGCGTCGGGAGAGTAGTCCCCGACGTAGACCGCGTCGGTCTCGGGGTCGACCTCGATGCGGAACGGGTTGCGCAGTCCCATCGCGTAGATCTCCGGGCGGGTGTCCGGGGCGCCGGGCCGGAACAGGTTGCCCCTCGGGACGGTGTAGCCGCCGCCGCGCCCCGGCGTGATCCGTAGCAGCTTGCCGCGCAGGTCGTCGGTGTTGGCCGACGTGCGGCGGGCGTCGAACGCGGGGTTGGTCCCGGGGGAGTCGTCGATCGGGGTGTACCCGTCCGAGAAGAACGGGTTGGTGTCGTCTCCCGTGGAGAGGATGAGGTTGCCGTAGGAGTCGAACACGATGTCGCCGCCGACGTGGCAGCAGATGCCGCGGTCGACCGGCACGTCGATGACCTGCTGCTCCGAGCCGAGGTCGATCTCGCCGGCCCGGTACTGGAACCGCGACAGGCGGATGAGTCCCTCGAACGGCGCAAAGTCCCGCGGTGTCCCGGTCAGGGCGCGTCGCCCTCGTTGACGTCCGGGGTCGCGGGGTCGTCGATCGGGGTGTCCAGCGGCGGCGAGTAGTACATGTAGATCCAGTGGTTGTCCTCGAAGTCCGGGTCGAGGGCGATGCTCTGCAGTCCTTCCTCGTCGTGCTGGTAGACGTCCAGCTGGGCGATCTGGCGGTTGACGCCCGAGCGGGCCTCGTTGAGCCAGACGGCGCCCGCCCGGGTGACGTGCAGGACGTCGTTGTTCGGCAGGACCGCGAGGTCCATCGGCTCGCCGGGCCGGTCGTTGAGCGTGACCTTCTGGAACGTGGTGTCCCGAGGTGGGTCGTCGCTCGAGGTGGCCGCCTCGCCGGTGGCCACGAACGTTGCTGTCAGCAGTGCTGCTGTCACGCCTGTCGCGACGTTGCGACCTGTCGTGCTGCGCACGGCGCCTTCTTTTTGTCTGGCGACGACCCACCGTGGGGCCCGGTGCTCATCACCGTGGTCGAGTCAGCAAGACAGCAGCATCATGTCGCGCGCGGGCAACGGTCGCGACCCGGGCGGTGCGGTCCCAGCGGACGACGTGTCGTCGGCTCGACCGCGGCGGCCGGCGGGGTCAGCGGCGCGGCAGGCGCATCCCCATGGTCAGGCCCCAGGGGTGGTGCTCCAGCGTGCGGAAGCCCAGGTGCTCGTAGAAGCCGATGGCGCGCACGTTGCGCCCGCCGACACCGAGGTGGATGCCTGGTGCGCCGGTGGCGGCGACGGCGTCGAGCGTCGCCTCGAGCACGCGGCGGCCGCGGCCTCCGCCCTGCGCCTCGGGCAGCAGGTCCACGTGCAGGTGCGCGGGGAACTCGGCGAGCCACGGGGTCTCGGTCCGGGACGGCGAGTGGATCGTGCGCAGCAGCCGCGCGTCCGGAGACTCGTCGTCCTCGGCGGGGGCGTCGTAGCGGACGCGCAGCGCCGGCCACCAGCGCTCCTCGCAGCGGCGCTCGAAGTCGGTGGTGCTCGCGGTGGCCACGCAGTAGCCGACGGCGGCACCGTCCTCTCGGCGCAGGACACGCGCGAGCTCGGGCTCGAGCTCGAGGTACGCGCCCAGGTAGACGTGGCCGAGGAGATCGCCGTCGGCGTACAGGCCGGTGGCGTCCTCGCCCGAGTCGCCCGTGCGCAGGCAGACGTCGTAGAGGCCAGCGCGGTCGGTGGGCCGGTAGGAGTCCACCGTGATCGCCGGACGGGTCCCCGCGGGCATGACGTCGTGACCGGTCTGCGGCGTGATCATGACCGT
This sequence comes from Isoptericola sp. NPDC056134, assembly GCF_042264825.1. Taxonomy (NCBI): domain Bacteria; kingdom Bacillati; phylum Actinomycetota; class Actinomycetes; order Micrococcales; family Promicromonosporaceae; genus Isoptericola; species Isoptericola sp. NPDC056134. The sequence continues at coordinate 118,983 of NZ_JBHJVM010000005.1, read as the reverse complement.
ATCCTCCCCGGTCGCGCGCCTGACGTCGAACCTCGCGCGCCCCGACAGGCCGACGTCAGACGCTGAAGTACTTCGCCTCGGGGTGGTGGAAGACGAACGCGTCGGTGGACTGCTCGGGGTGCAGCTGCAGCTCGTCGGACAGGGTCACGCCCACGCGCTCGGGGCGCAGCAGCTCGACGACCTTGTGGCGGTCCTCCATCTCCGGGCACGCGGGGTAGCCGAGGGAGAACCGCGCGCCGCGGTACTGCAGCTTGAACAGGCCCTCGACGTCGGTGGGCTCCTCGCCGGCGAAGCCGAGCTCGTCGCGCACGCGGGAGTGCCAGAACTCGGCCAGCGCCTCGGTGAGCTGCACGGACAGGCCGTGCAGCTCCATGTACTCGCGGTAGGCGTTCGCCTCGAAGAGCTTCGCGGTGTGCCCCGAGACGGCGTCGCCGACGGTCACGAGCTGCACGGGCAGCACGTCGAACCGCCCGGACTCCTCGGCGAACGAGCGCGGGCGGACGAAGTCCGCCAGGCACAGGTGCCGGTCGCGGCGCTGCCGCGGGAACCGGAACCTCAGGCGCTCGGTACCCGGCTCGCCGCCGGAACCGCCGTCGGGTCCTTCGTGGTGCGCCACCACGACGTCGTCTCCCTCGGACCACACGGGGAAGTACCCGTACACGACGGTGGGATCCATGATCTGGTCGGTGCGGACCCGATCGAGCCAGGCGGCCAGCCGTGGCCGGCCCTCGGTCTCGACGAGCTCCTCGTACGACGCCCCGTCGTCCCCGCGGCCAGGCTTGAGCCCCCACTGGCCCATGAACGTGGCGCGCTCGTCGAGGAACGCGGCGTAGTCGGCGAGCTGGATGCCCTTGACGATGCGGGTGCCCCAGAACGGCGGCTCCGGCACCGGGTTGTCGGCGGCGACGTCGGAGCGCGCGGGCAGGTCCTCCGGCGCGGTCTCCGTCACGGTCACGACGCCGTGCCGGCGCTTGCGCAGCGCGGGCAGTCCCACCGACTCCGGGTCGGCGCCACGCGCGATGGCGACGAGCGGCTCCATGAGCCGCAGGCCCTCGAAGGCGTCCTTCGCGTACCGCACGGTGCCGGGGAACGCGGAGGCGAGGTCGTCCTCGACGTACGTCCGGGTCAGGGCGGCGCCGCCGAGCAGCACCGGCCAGCGCTTCTCCATGCCGCGGGAGACCAGCTCCTGGAGGTTCTCCTTCATCACGACCGTCGACTTCACGAGCAGCCCGGACATGCCGATGACGTCGGCGTCGTGCTCCTCGGCGGCCTCGATCATGGCGCTCACCGGCTGCTTGATGCCGATGTTCACCACCGTGTAGCCGTTGTTGGTGAGGATGATGTCGACGAGGTTCTTGCCGATGTCGTGCACATCGCCACGCACGGTGGCGAGCACCACGGTGCCCTTGGACCGGCCCTCGCCGCCCTCGACCTTCTCCATGTGCGGCTCGAGCAGCGCCACCGCGGTCTTCATGACCTCGGCGGACTGCAGCACGAAGGGCAGCTGCATCTGGCCGGAGCCGAACAGCTCGCCCACGACCTTCATGCCACCCAGGAGGTGGGTGTTGACGATGTCGAGGGCCTTCATGCCGGCGGCCAGCGCCTCGTCGACGTCCCCCTCGAGGCCCTTGCGCGCGCCGTCGACGATGCGGCGCTCCAGGCGCTCGCCGACGGGCAGCGCGGCGAGCTCGGCGGCACGCTGGTCGCGCAGGGCGGTGGCGTCGACGCCGGAGAACAGCTCGAGGAGGTGCGCGAGCGGGTCGTGGACGAGGTTGCCCTCGTCGTCGTACCGCCGGCGGTCCCACACCAGGTCCTCCGCGGCCTCCCACTGCTCGTCGGGGATCGCGTTGCGGGGCAGGATCTTCGCCGCGTGCACGATGGCGGAGTCCAGGCCCGCCTGCGTCGCCTCGTGCAGGAACACCGAGTTCAGCACGGTGCGGGCGGCCGGGTTGAGGCCGAACGACACGTTCGAGACGCCGAGCGTGGTGTGCACGCCGGGGTAGCGGGTGGTGATCTCGCGGATCGCCTCGATCGTCTCGATGGCGTCGCGCCGCGTCTCCTCCTGACCTGTCGCGATGGGGAAGGTCAGGGCGTCGACGATGATGTCGTCCACCCGCATGCCCCAGTCGCCCGTGAGCTGCTCGACGAGGCGGGTGGCGATGGCGACCTTGCCGTCCTTGGTGCGCGCCTGCCCCTCCTCGTCGATGGTCAGCGCGACGACGGCCGCGCCGTGCTCCTGCACGAGCGGCATGATCTTGGCGTAGCGCGAGCCGGGGCCGTCGCCGTCCTCGAAGTTCACCGAGTTCACGACGCCGCGGCCGCCGAGCAGCTCGAGCCCCGCCTGCAGCACGGCCGGCTCGGTGGAGTCGATGACCAGCGGCAGCGTGGACGCCGACGCCAGCCGCGAGACGACCTCGCGCACGTCCGCGACGCCGTCGCGCCCCACGTAGTCGACGCAGACGTCGAGCAGGTGGGCGCCGTCGCGCGTCTGCGCGCGAGCGATGTCGACGATGTCGTCCCATCGGCCCTCGAGCATCGCCTCGCGGAACGCCTTGGAGCCGTTGGCGTTGGTGCGCTCGCCGATGGCCAGGTACGACGTGTCCTGCCGCAGGTCCGTGTGCGAGTACAGGGACGCGACGCCGTTCTCGCGCTGCGGGTTCCGGTCGGGCAGCGCGCGGCCGCGCACGGCCTCGACGACCTGGCGCAGGTGCTCCGGCGTCGTGCCGCAGCAGCCGCCCACCAGGCCGAGGCCGAACTCCTGCACGAACTGCGTGTGCGCCGCGGCCAGCTCCTCGGGCGTGAGCGGGTACACGGCGCCGTGCGGCCCCAGCTCCGGCAGGCCCGCGTTGGGCATGCAGGTGACCGGGACCTCGCTGTGCCGCGCGAGGTGGCGCAGGTGCTCGCTCATCTGGTCCGGGCCGGTGGCGCAGTTCAGCCCGATCGCGTCGACGCCGATCGCCTGCAGGGCGGTGAGCGCGGCGCCGATCTCCGACCCCATGAGCATGGTGCCGGTGGTCTCGACCGTCACGGAGACGATGACCGGCGCCGACCGGCCGACCTCCGCGATCGCGTCGTGGCAGCCCGTGACCGCGGCCTTCGCCTGCAGCAGGTCCTGGCTCGTCTCGACGAGCAGCGCGTCCGCGCCGCCGTCGAGCAGGCCGGCCGCCTGCTCGGCGAACGTCGCGCGCAGGTGCGCGTACGTGGTGTGCCCCAGGCTCGGGAGCTTGGTGCCGGGGCCCATCGACCCGAGCACCCAGCGCGGGTGGTCGGCGGTCGCGAAGGCGTCGGCGCGCTCGCGAGCCAGCGCCGCCCCGGCCCGCGCGAGCTCGCGGATCCGGTCGTCGATCCCGTAGTCGGACAGGTTGGACCAGTTGGCGCCGAAGGTGTTCGTCTCGATCGCGTCGACGCCCACCTCGAGGTACTCGTCGTGCACGGCGCGGATGATGTCCGGGCGCGACACGTTGAGGATCTCGTTGCAGCCCTCGTGCCCCTCGTAGTCCTCGAGGGTGGGGTCCGCGGCCTGGATCATCGTGCCCATGGCGCCGTCGGCCACCACGACGCGCGTGCGCAGGGCCTCGCGCAGGGCGGTGGAACGGGCGTCGGCGGCGGCGGGGTCGAGCGTGGTCGTCACCCGTGCAGCGTAACGGCGCGGGGCGGGGCTCGGACGGTGCGTCCACAGCCGCGGGCGGGCCACCGAGCACGCACCCCGGGCGGGCCGCTCAGAGCAGCGGCGCGCCGTTCACGGTGAGCAGGATCGAGTACACCGACGTGGACGCCGTGACGAAGAGACGGTTGCGCTTGCGGCCGCCGAACGCGAGGTTCGAGACCTCCTCGGGCAGGTGGAGCCGCCCGAGGAGGGTGCCGTCGGGGTCGAGCACGTGCAGCGCCTCGCCGGCGGCCACCCAGACGCGGCCCGCCGTGTCGACGCGCACGCCGTCCGGGCCGCCGTCGAGCTCGGCGAACACCTCCCCGCCCGCGAGCCGGCCGCCGTCGACGGCGAAGACCCGCAGGTGCCGGCGGTGCGTGTCCGCGACGTACAGGTGCGTCCCGTCCACCGACAGCGCGAGGCCGTTGGGCCGCTCGAAGTCCGTGGCGACGGCGGTCACGTCGCCCGTGGCGGGGTCGACCCGGTAGACGTGGCAGCCGTCGATCTCCGGGTCCGCGCGCTCGCCCTCGTAGTCGGTCGTGATGCCGTACGGCGGGTCGGTGAACCACACCGCTCCGTCGGCGGACACCACTACGTCGTTCGGGCTGTTGAGCCGCCGTCCGCGCCAGCGGTCCGCGAGGACCGTCGTCGAGCCGTCGTGCTCGGTGCGCTCCACCCGGCGCGCGCCCTGCCGGCACGTCACGACGCGCCCCTGGCGGTCGATCGTGCGGCCGTTCGGGTAGCGGGCCGGTGACTCGAGGACGCTCACCGACCCGTCCGCCTCGTCCCACCGCAGCACGCGGTCGTTGGGGATGTCGCTGAACAGCAGGTACCGGCCGGCGGGCACGTACAGCGGGCCCTCCGTCCAGCGGCCACCCGTCCACAGACGTTCGAGGCGGCCGTCGCCGCGCACGGCGGCGAAGCGCTCGTCGAGGCGTTCGTAGACGGCGGGGACGGTCTCGGTCATCGCGGGCTCCGGCGGTTCGTGGTGCGTGGTCCGCGCAGGTCAGGAGGCTGCGCGGTGGCTGCACCGTGCCACACGCCGTCGCACCGCGACAACCGGCGCCGGCCGCGAAAAGCCGTGCGCGCGACGCCGCGGCCGACCTACCGTGGGCCCATGGCCAGCACCGACCTGCGCGGGTCCCTCGCCGAGCGCGCCGCCGCCCCCGCCGTGCTGCCGGCGCTGACCGCGGGCGGCCTGACCTGGCGGCCCGCGACGACCGACGACGCGCCCGCGCTCCTGGACCTGCGGAACACGATCGCCGCCGCGGACCACGAGCCCTACCGCGAGTCCCTCGCGGAGATCGTCGAGCTCCTGGGGACGCCCTGGCGCGACCTCGCGGCCGACACGGTGCTCGGCCTGGACGCCGCGGGCGCGCTGCGCGCCTACGGCGACGTCGAGACGATGCCCGGCGACACGCGGCGCGTCCGTGCGTTCCTGTGGGGCGGGGTGCACCCGGACCGCCGCGGTGAGGGCATCGGCCGGGAGGTGTTCGCCTGGCAGGAGGCGCGGGCGCGCCAGGTGCTCGCGGCCTCCGGCAAGGACGTGCCGGGACGGCTCGCGGGGTTCCTCGAGGACAACGCGCCCGCCGCGAAGGTGCGCCTGTACGAACGGGCGGGCTTCACGCCGCGGCGCTACTACTCCGACCTCGAGCGGGACCTGCGCGACCTCCGCACCCACCCGCTGCCCGTCGTCGAGCTCGGCGACGGCCTCTGGCTGGTGCCGCTCGACGACGAGCACGACGAGCCGGCCCGCCTGGCCCACAACGACGCGTTCCGCGACCACTGGGGCAGCGAGCCGCAGACGCCGGAGCAGTGGCGCAGCGGCCGGGCGACGTACGCGCCCGAGTGGTCGTTCGTCGTCGTGGACCCTGCACCGGACGTCGAGGCCCTGCTCGCCGACCCCGCCACCGACGCCGAGACCGCGGCCGCGCTGCAGGTCGGCGCTCCGCTCGTGGTCGGCTACCACGTGGGGTCGCGGTACACCGAGGACTTCGCGGTGCGCGGCCACCCGTTCGGCTACACGGACATCCTCGGCGTGCGCCGTGCGTACCGCGGGCGCAAGGTCGCGGTCGCGCTGCTCGCGGCGGGGATGCGGGCGTTCGCGGCCGACGGCATGGCGGTCGCGGCGCTCGACGTCGACACGCAGAACCCGAGCGGGGCGCACGGGCTGTACGCGAGCCTCGGGTACACGAAACGCCACGGGTCGCGGCTGCTGACGATCGAGCTCTGACCGCGCAGCGCCCGCGCGCCGTGCCGCGGCGGAGCCGGGAGGCCGGGTTTCGGCGGGAGGCCCCGGGGGGCCTAGGCTGCCGGGCGTGACCGACGTCGTTCATCACGGGCTGCTCCCGGCGCCGCCCCCGCGGCTCCTGCCCACCGTCACCTCCCGCGCGGCAGCCGTGGCACTCGCGATGCTCACCGTGCTGCACCTCGTGGCCCAGGTGGCCGAGGCCAGCACCTGGGCGCGGGTCACGCAGGTCTGCCTGATGCCGCTGCTCGCCGCGACGCTCTGGTGCGCCGCGCCCGCCCCTCGCTCGCGGCTGGTCCGCCTCGTCGTCGTCGCCCTCGGCCTGTCGTGGCTGGGGGACACGGCGCCCGCGGCGTTCGAGGGCGACGCCGCGTTCCTCGTCATGGTGGGCTTCTTCCTGCTCGCCCAGGTGGCCTACGTCGTCGCGTTCTGGCCGTCCCGGCGAGCGAGCGTCGCGCGCCGACCGGCGCTCCTCGCCCCCTACGCGCTCGCGGCCGTCGCACTCGTCGTGGCGTGCGCCCCCGGCGCGCCCGGCCCGCTGCTGGGCGCCGTGGTCGTGTACGGGGTCTGCCTGGTGGCGATGGCGGTGCTCGCCACGGGCGTGCACCCGCTGGCCGGAGCGGGCGGTGCCGTGTTCCTGGCGTCGGACGCCATGATCGCGCTGGGCGCGTTCACCGGCTGGTTCGACCCGCCCGCCTCCGGCTTCTGGGTGATGCTCACCTACGTCGCGGGTCAGGCGCTGCTGGTCGCCGGCGTGCTCGCGCGCAGCTGCAGCCAGCTGTCGGGCTCGGGGACGGGCGTGAAGCCGGCGCGCTCGTAGATGCGCCGGCCCTGGTCGGACGCGCGGAGCAGGACCCGCTTCAGCCCGAGGGACTCGATGTCGGCCAGCGCCCCCGCGACGACGGCGCGGCCCAGCCCGTGCCCGCGGTGCGCGGGGTCGACGATCACGTCCGCGAGCCAGCCGAACGTCGCGCCGTCCGTGACCAGGCGGGCGTAGGCGGCGAGGTCGCCCGTCGCGGCGAGGACGCCGTAGTTCCGCGACCCCGCCATGGCGGCGCGGTGCCGCTCGCGGGAGCGGCCGACGGCCCAGTACGCGTGCGCGGCGAGCAGCTCGTGCACCCGGTCGGCGTCGATCCGCTCGGGGGCGGTGGTGAAGGCATAACCGTCGGGCAGATGGAGGTCGGTCGGGTCGAGGTCCGGCATGGCGGCAGTGAAGCAGCCGACGTGTCGGATGTCACGCCTAATCTCGGGACATGGACATCATCCTGGTACCCGGGTTCTGGCTCGACGGATCGGCCTGGGACGACGTCGTCCCGGTGCTCACGGCGGCGGGGCACACGCCCCACGCCGTCACCCTGCCGGGCATGGAGGCGGTCGACGCCGACCGCTCCGGCATCCACCTCGCGGACCACGTGGACGCCGTCGTCGCCGCGATCGACGCCGTCCCGGGCGACGCGCCCGTCGCCCTGGTCGGGCACTCCGCGGGCGGCGGGCTCGTGTATGCGGCCTCCGACCGGCGACCCGGGCGGGTGGCCCGCGTGGTGTACGTCGACTCGGGGCCGTTCGCCGAGGGCCAGGCCGTGAACGCCGAGCTCCCGGCCGGCGTCGTCGACCACGAGCTGCCCGCGTGGGACGCGTTCGAGGAGCAGGACCTCGCCGGGCTCGACGACGACCTGCGCGCGCGGTTCCGGGCGCGCGCGATCCCGCAGCCAGGCGGCACCGTCCGCGAGGGGCACCGGCTCAGCACCGACCTGCAGCGGCTCGACGTCCCGACCACCGTCATCGCCTGCGAGATGCCCGGCGAGGTGCTGCGCGGCCTCATGGCCGAGGGGCACCCGTTCGTCGCCGAGCTTGCGCGGCTGCACGACTACGAGATCGTCGACCTGCCCACAGGGCACTGGCCGATGTTCTCGCGCCCGGCCGACCTGGGCGCGGCGGTCGTCGCCGCCGTCGCGCGCTGAGTCGCGGCGTCAGCCGATCGCCGCGACCGGCGCGGCGAGCGGCTGGCCCGAGCCGTCGCGGCGGTCGGTGCTCTCCGGCAGCTCGGCGGGCTGGCCGGCGCCGCCGACGGCGCGGGCGGGGCCCTCGCCCACCCAGGCCAGGACGAGGCCGTCCTCGCCCTTGAGGAAACGGTGCGCGCGCACCCCGCCCGTGCCGCGCCCCTTGCCGGGGTACAGCTCGTACGGCGTGACCTTGGCCGAGCCCCCGCCCGTGCCGGGCAGCGCGCCCGACGCGCCTGCCACCGTGACGACGGTGTGCAGGTCGCGGGTCGCCGCCCGTGCGACGCCGAAGAAGACGACCTGCTGGCCTGCACCGAGGCGGATGCCCGCCATGCCGGCCGCGGCCCGGCCCTGCGGGCGCACGGCGGAGGCGTCGAAGTGCAGCAGGCTCGCGTCGGAGGCGACGAAGACGAGCTCGTCGTCCTCGCCCACCGGTGCGGCGCCCACCACCCGGTCGCCGTCCTTGAGGGCGATGACGTCCCACTCGTCGCGGTTCGCGGGCACGTCGCCCGCCGCGACGCGCTTGACGACGCCGTTCGCGGTGCCGAGGGCCAGGGTGGGCGCGTCCTCGTCCAGGGAGGCCACGGCCAGCGCCGTCTCGCCGGGCGCGAGCGCGACGAGCTCGCTCACCGGGATCCCGCCCGACAGCGACGGCGGGCCGTCGACCGGGGGCAGCGCGGGCAGGTCGAGAACCGACACCCGCAGCAGGCGGCCCGCGGACGTGACGAGGCCGACGTCGCCGCGGGTGGTCGTCGCGACGTCGCCGCGCATCGCGTCGTGGGCGTGCCGGCGGCCGGCGCGCTCGAGGGGCGCGTCCGCGGCCTCGCCCGACGTGCGGGCCAGGAGTCCGGTGGCGGACAGCAGCGCCCGGGTGGGGGAGTCCGCGATCTCCAGGCTGATGGCCGGGGCCTTGCTGCGACCGTTCGTCGCCGCGGGGGCGGTGGCGCCGCCGGCGGAGTCGAGCAGCACCGTGCGGCGTGGCGTGCCGTAGGTGGAGGCGACCTCACCCATCTCGGCGCTGACGACGGCGCGCAGGCGCGCGTCGTCGGCGAGGATCTCCTGCAGCTCGGCGATCTCGCGCTCCAGCTCCGACTGCTCCTTCTCCAGCTCGATCCGGGAGAACTTGGTCAGGCGGCGCAGCTGCAGGTCGAGGATGTACGTGGCCTGGGGCTCCGACAGGTCGAACACGCCCATGAGGCGCTCGCGGGCGGCCGCGGCGTCGTCGGAGGAGCGGATGACCTGGATGACCTCGTCGATGTCGACGATGGCCAGCAGCAGGCCCTCCACCAGGTGCAGGCGCTCCTGCCGCTTGGCGAGCCGGAACGTCGACCGGCGGCGCACCACGTCGATGCGGTGCTCCACCCACACGCGCAGCAGCTCCAGCAGGCCGAGCGTGCGCGGCTGGCCGTCGACGAGGGCCACGTTGTTGATGCCGAACGAGTCCTCGAGCGGCGTGGTGCGGTACAGCTGCTCCAGCACGGCGTCCGGGTCGAAGCCGGTCTTCACCTCGACGACCAGGCGCAGGCCGTGGGTGCGGTCCGTGAGGTCCTGCACGTTCGTGACGCCCTGGATCTTCTTGGCCTTCACGCCGTCGGCGATCTTCTCGATCACCTTCTCCGGGCCGACGCCGTAGGGCAGCTCCGTCACGACGATGCCCTTGCGGCGCGGCGTGACGTTCTCGACGCGGGCCGTCGCGCGGGTGCGGAAGGTGCCGCGCCCCGTGCGGTACGCGTCGCGCACGCCGTCGAGCCCCACGATCTTGCCGCCAGAGGGCAGGTCGGGGCCGGGGACGAAGCGCATGACGTCGTCGAGCGTCGCGTCCGGGTGCGTGATGAGGTGCTGGGCCGCGGCCACGACCTCGACGAGGTTGTGGGGCGCCATGTTCGTCGCCATGCCGACGGCGATCCCGGACGAGCCGTTGACGAGCAGGTTCGGCACGGCGGACGGCAGCACGGACGGCTGCGTGAGCTTGTTGTCGTAGTTCGGGACGAAGTCGACGACGTCCTCGTCGAGCCCGGCGGTCATCGCCATCGACGGCGGGGCGAGCCGGGCCTCGGTGTACCGGGGGGCGGCCGGCCCGTCGTCGAGCGAGCCGAAGTTCCCGTGCCCGTCGACCAGGGGAAGGCGCATCGAGAAGTCCTGCGCGAGGCGCACCAGCGCGTCGTAGATCGCGGTGTCGCCGTGCGGGTGCAGCTTGCCCATGACCTCGCCGACCACGCGCGACGACTTCACGTGCGCGCGGTCGGGCCGCAGGCCCATGTCCGACATCATGTAGAGGATCCGGCGGTGCACCGGCTTCAGGCCGTCGCGGGCGTCGGGCAGCGCGCGCGAGTAGATGACGGAGTACGCGTACTCGAGGAACGACGTCTCCATCTCCGCCGCGACGTCGATGTCGACGATCTTCTCGTCGAACGGCTCGTCGGTGACGGGTGCGCTGCTGCTCTTGCGCGCCATGCGGTGCGGCTCCTGAGTTCGAAGGGTGGCTCGGCGGGACGGACGGTGTCGTGCTCGTGTCGTGCTCGTGTCGTGCTCGGTGTCGTGCTCGCTGGGGGCGCGGGCGTCCTCCGCGGACGGCACCAGACTCTAGTCGCCGGCGCCCACAGGGCCGCGCAGGCGCGGCGACGAGCCGCCGTCGCAGGCCCCGGATAGCCTGCTCGGGTGGACGTACCCGACACTCCGGACGAGCGGCAGGACGCTCGGCAGCACCCCGAGTACCCGGTCGCGTGGGAGGCCGACGTCGTGCTGCGCGACGGCACCACCATGCACGTGCGCCCGCTGCGTCCCGACGACGCCGACGCGATCCAGCGCTTCCAGGTGGCGCAGTCCGAGCGCTCGGCGTACTTCCGCTTCTTCGCGCCGGTGCGCCGGCTCACGGACCGGGAGCTGAACCGCCTCACGCACCTCGACCAGCGCGACCGGGTGGCCTTGGTCGCCGTGCGCCCCGGCGTCTGCGACGACGGCCGCCCGCGCGAGGACGTGCTCGGCGTCGCCCGGTACGACAAGGTCTCGCCCGCGGAGGCGGAGGTGGCCTTCAACATCGCCGACGCGATGCAGGGCAAGGGCCTCGGCTCGGTCCTCCTCGAGCACGTCGCCGCGGCGGCGCGCGAGCGCGGGGTGCGGCGCTTCACCGCGGACGTGCTGCCGCAGAACTCGTCGATGCTCGCCGTCTTCCGTGACGCCGGGTACGCGGTGAGCCAGCACCTCGACGACGGCGTGGTCACGGTCGCGTTCGACCTTGACCCCACGGAGCGCTCCCGCGAGGTGATGGCCGACCGCGAGCACCGCGCCGAGGCGCGCTCGATGCAGGCGCTGCTGTCGGCCCGCCGTGTGCTGCTCGTCGGACCCGGCCCGGTCGGGCCGGCGGGAGCGACGCCAGAGCACCACCTCGCGCAGCGCGTCGTCGACGCCGCCGCGGCCGACCCGGGGGACACCCGGCTCACCGTGCTCGGCGCCCCCGGGCCGGTCCCGGACGCCCCGGGGCTCGCGGTCGCGGCGTCGTGGGACGACGCGCTGGGGGTCGAGGGCGGCGCGAACGGCGCTGCGGACGGCGGCGCTGCGGGCGGCGGCGGCGACGGCGACGCCGACGACGGCGTCGACCTCGCCCTGCTGTCGGTGCCGCCGGACGACGCCGTCGACGCGGTGCGGCGCCTGGCCGGGCGCGGCGTGCGCGGCGTCGTCGTGCTGGCCGCCGGGTACGCGGAGACGGGGCCGGACGGCCTGGCCCGGCAGCGCGAGCTGGTGCGCGCCGCGCACGCGGGCGGGATGCGGGTGGTCGGCCCCGCGTCGTTCGGCCTGCTCACCACGACGCCGGGCGCGCGGCTGCACGCGAGCCTCGCGGAGCGGTCGCCGCGCGCCGGCGTGGTCGGGATGTTCTGCCAGTCGGCGCCCGCCGCCGTGACGCTCACGCGGACGCTCGAGCGGCGCGGCCTCGGCGTCTCGGCACTGCTGTCCGCGGGCCACCGCGCCGACGTGTCGGGCAACGACCTCATGCAGTACTGGCAGGACGACGCGCGCACCGCCGTCGTCTGCCTCTACCTCGAGTCCATCGGCAACCCCCGCAAGTTCTCCCGGATCGCGCGCCGCCTGGCCGGGGTCAAGCCCGTCGTCGTGGTGGTGGCGGGCCGGTCGGGGCAGGTCGTGCCCCCGGGGCACGCCGTGCGCGCGACGCGGGCGCCGCGCCGCCTGCTCGACGAGATGCTGCGGCAGTCCGGCGTCATCCGCGCCGAGAACACCCACCAGCTCATGGACGTCGCGCAGGTGCTCGCGCACCAGCCGCTGCCGACCGGCGGCCGGGTGGGCATCCTCGCGTCGTCCGCCGCGCTGGCCGCCCTCGTCGCCGAGGCCGCGGCCGCCGCGGGCCTCGTCGTCGCGGCGTCGTCCGACTTCCTGCCGCCGGACGCCACCGACGAGCAGATCGCCCACGTGACCGACGCCCTGTACGCGCCGGGGGCGTGCGACGTCGTCGTCGCCGTCGACGTGCCCGTCGTCGTGCCGCGCACCGGAGCCGTGGCCCGGGCCGTCGCCGAGGCCGCCGCGCGGACCGGGCGCACCACGGTCGCGTCGATGCTCGGCCTCAGCGGCCTGCCCGACGAGCTCGCGGCGACGGGCCCGGACGGCACGCCCGTGCGGATCCCCGCGTTCTCCACGCCGGAGGACGCGGTGACGGCGCTCGGCAAGGTCGTGACGTACGCGCGCTGGCGCACGGAGGACCGCGGCACCCACGTGCGGCCCGAGGGGATGGACGCGCGGCGCGCGCGCCGGCTCGTCGAGGGCTGGCTCGCCGACGCCGAGGGCGGCGACGGGCGGGTGCTCACCCAGGACGAGACGGCCGAGCTGCTCGACTGCTACGGCGTCCGGCTGTGGCGCTCGCGGACCGTGCGCACGGCGGACGAGGCCGTCGCGGCGGCGGACGCGCTCGGCTGGCCGGTCGCCCTCAAGACCGCGTCGACGGCGCTGCGCCACCGCACCGACCTGGGCGGGGTGCGCCTGGACATCACGGACGCCGCCGAGCTGCGTGCCGACGTCGAGCGCATGCGACAGGTGGCGCTGGAGGTCCTGGGGGAGGACGAGCCCGCCATGGAGGTGCAGGCGATGGCTCCCGTCGGGGTGCCGTGCGTCATCCGCTCCGGCGAGGACCCGCTGTTCGGCCCGAAGGTGTCCTTCGGCCTCGCGGGCGACGCGACCGACCTCCTCGACGACGTGGCCTACGGCATCCCGCCCCTGACCGACGTCGACGTGGCCGCCATGGTGCGCACCGTGCGCGCGGCGCCGCGGCTGTTCGGGTACGGCGGCGCGCCGGAGGCCGACATCGACGCGCTCGAGGACGTGCTCGCGCGCGTGTCCGTGCTGGCCGACGACCTCCCCGAGCTCGCGTCGCTGGAGCTGTACCCGGTAGTCGTCGGCTCGGTCGGCGTGAGCGTGCTGCACGCCGTCGTCCGGCTGCGGTCGGGGGCCCAGCGGGCCGACGCTCCCCGGCGCGCGCTGCCCGGCTGATCCCCGGCTGATGCCCGGCTGATGCCCGGCTGAGTGTCGGTCCGGGCGTCCCCCGTTCGTCGTGCTGATGACAGCCGACCAGCGAGGAGCGCACCATGACCACGACCCGGACCGAGGGCGTCGCCTCGGCGCCCGCCGTCCCGCCCATCGTCGACCGGGAGGCCTGGCGGGCCACCCGCGAGGACCTGCTCGTCCGGGAGAAGGCGCACACGCGGGAGGGAGACGCGATCGCCGCCGCCCGCCGCCGCCTGCCGATGACGGAGGTCGACGCGGGCTCCGTCGTCGTCGGGCACCACGGCCCCACCACGCTGCTGGACCTTTTCGCCGGGCGCGAGGAGCTCGTCGTCTACCAGCACATGTGGCACCCGGGCGCGCCGGTCGAGGACCAGTGCGCGGGCTGCACCCTCACGTACCTCGCCGTGCAGGACCCTGCCTACCTCACCGCCCGTGGCGTGTCGTTCGCGGTGCTCGCGCAGGCGACCTACGCCGAGCTCGCGCCGTTCGTGGAGTTCATGGAATACCCGCAGCACTGGTACGCGGTCGCGGACCCCGCGTCCCGCGGGGCGGACGAGATCGTGCGCGGCGACAACTCCGGTACCTGGGTGTGCTTCCTGCGCCAGGGCGACCGGGTGTTCCTCACCGGCACGCTCACGGGGCGAGGTTGCGAGGCCACGATGCCGGCGCTCGCGCTGCTCGACCTGACGCCCCGCGGCAGGCTCGAGGCCTGGCAGGACTGCCCCGAGGGGTGGCCGGACGGCAGGGAGCCCGGCTGGTTCTGGCGGGCGCACGCGGACGGGTCCGGCAGCGGCTGGGGTGCGGGCCGGCCCACCGCCCAGTGGGCGCGCCCGGACGCCGCCCCGGCGGGGGACTCGGGTCACGACCACCCGCACGGGACGGCCCGCCCCGGCGATGGTGGTCTCCCGCCGGGGGTGGTGGGAGAATGCGCGGGTGCCGCATGCGACCGCCCGTGAGAACCTCCGTGCCGACCTGTCCGCCCACGTGCGCCGGGCCGGGTACTACCCGGACCTCGTGGAGGACGTCCTCGACGTCGCCCTCGCCGACGAGGACGTGCTCGCCCACCTCGTCCAGGCGGAGACCACGTTCGACGACGCCGTGCGCCGGCACCTCACCGTGCTGGCCCTCACGCCGACGCGCCTCGTCACCGCGCACGTCGACGACCACGAGGGCGACGCCGCCCACCCGTCGTCGGCGGCCGCGACCACGGAGGCCGTGCCGCTGAACGAGATCCGGTCCGTCGCGCTGACGCACATCGTGGACGAGCCGGCGGAGCACCGGCCCGGCGACAGCGCGTCCGAGCTCACGCTCGCGATCGGGTGGGGCGCCGTCTCCCGCGTCGACCTCGAGCCGGCGCAGTGCCCGGACCCGAACTGTGAGGCCGACCACGGCCTCACCGGCACGCTCACGCCCGACGACGTCGTGGTACGCGTCAGCGGGGCCGCGGAGGGTCGGGACGCCCTGCGCCGCGCGATCGCGTTCTCGCGCTCCCTGTCGGCGGCGACCGGGGCGGGCGGGCGCGCCGCCCGATGACGGCGACCCTCGCGCTGCCCGACGGCCTCCTCGCACCCTCCTACGGGACGGGCTCACTCGCCGCCGTGCTGCCCGCCGTCGCGGGCGCCCTCGGGGCGGACCTCACGACGGCGACCGGGCTGCGGTCGGCGGACTGCCGCGACGCGCTCGGGCTGCCGTCCGAGGTGCAGCGCGCGGTCGTGGTCCTCGTCGACGGCCTGGGCCTGGCCAACCTCGCCGAGCGCGGCGGGCACGCCCCGTTCCTGCGCTCGCTGGCCGCGGACGGCCGATCGGTGCTCTCCAGCTTCCCCTCGACGACGGCGGCGGCGCTCGCGACCTTCGGCACCGGGACGGCCCCCGGCCGCACAGGGCTCCTGGGCTACACGCAGCGCAACCCCGCCACGGGCGGCCTCGCCACCACGGTGTCCTGGACCGAGCAGTCGGACCCGTACCGGCGCACCAAGCTCTCCGGGCCGATGCGTGCCGAGCCTGAGGACGTGCAGCGCGAGCCCACGGTGCTCGAGACGCTCGTGCGGGACGGCGTGCGCGTCACCTCGCCCGGCCCCGCCCGGTTCGCGGGCTCCGGGATGACCCGCGCGGCGCTGCGCGGGCCGCGCTACCTGGCCGCCGAGGGGCTGGACGCCCAGGTGGGTGCCACGGTGCGCGAGCTGCGCGCGCCCGGCCTCGTGTACCTCTACCACGGCGCCGTGGACAAGGCGGGCCACCAGCACGGCCCGCAGTCGTGGCAGTGGGGAGACGCCCTGGAGGAGACGGACTCCGAGCTGCGCCGCCTCGTGCGCTCCGTGCCGAGGGGCACGCTCGTCGTCGTCACGGCCGACCACGGTCAGGTGACGGCGGACCTCTCCCGCCAGCACGACGTCGCCGCGCACCGTGAGCTCGCGCGCGACGTCGCGCTCCTCGGCGGCGAGCCGCGCGCGGGCCACGTGTACGTCACGCCCGGCGCCGACCCGCGGGACGTCGCGGCCCGCTGGGCCGCGGTGCTCGGGGACGACGCGCTCGTCGTCCTGCGCGACGACGCCGTCGCGGCCGGCTGGCTGGGCCCGGTGGCCGACCACGTGCTCCCCGCCGTGGGCGACGTCCTGGTCGCGGCGCGAGGAGCGGCGACCGTGGTCGACTCGCGCCTGCACCCGTCCGGCGCCCGCGAGATGCCGGGCGTGCACGGGTCGCTGACACCCGCGGAGATGGTCGTGCCGCTGCTCGTCGCGCAGGCGTAGCGCGCGCCGCGCCGAATGTCGTGGCGCGCCCGCGTGCCGGGTGCCACGATGCCGAGATGGAGCAGCTCGATCAGGGCGGCGAGCAGGCCCCCGCGCCCCGCTGGACCCGCGCCACCGTCTACCCGGACATGTGGGTGGACCCCGACGACGACCCGCGCGAGAGCGACGTCGAGCTGGTCGACGAGCGGGCGATCCTGCTGGACGCACTGCGCTCGTACCGGCTGACCGTCGAGATGAAGTGCGCCGACCTGGACGCGGAGCAGCTCGCCCGCCGCTCGGTGCCGCCGTCCACGATGTCGCTGCTGGGCCTGGTGCGGCACCTCACGGAGGACGAGCGGCACGTGCGCCGCATCATGACCGGCGAGGACGCGCCGTGGCTGTACCGCAGCGAGGCCCACCGCGACGGCGACTGGGACGGCGCCGTCGCCGACCCCGCCGTCGTCGACGAGGCGTTCCTGCACTGGCGCGAGGAGATGGCCGCCACGGACCGCATGATCGACGGCATCGACGACCTCGGCGCGACGAACGCCGGCTTCTCCGACCTCGGCGCGGAGCCGGGCGGCGCGATCTCGCTGCGGGAGCTGCTGCTCAGCCACGTCGAGGAGTACGCGCGGCACTGCGGGCACGCGGACCTGCTGCGGGAGCGTGTGGACGGGCGCGTGGGCCAGTAGCGCGGGGCACGACGCCGGGGAGGCGCGAGGTCTGACAGGATCTGGCCCATGGCCGAGCTCGTCTTCTTCTCCGGGACCATGGACAGCGGCAAGTCGACGCTGGCGCTGCAGACCGACCACAACCACGCGGCGCGCGGGCGGACCGGGCTGATCTTCACCCGCGACGACCGCGCCGGCACGTCCCGGCTGTCGTCGCGGCTCGGGCTCGAGGTGGACGCCCGCGAGGTCACCGATCACACCGACTTCTGGGACGTCGTGGCCGCCGAGCGGCAGGCTGGTCGCGTCGTCGACTACCTCGTGTGCGACGAGGCGCAGTTCTACTCCCCGGCGCAGGTCGAGCAGCTCGCCCGGCTCGTCGACGAGGTGGAGCTGGACGTCTTCGCCTTCGGCATCACCACCGACTTCCGCACCCGGCTGTTCCCCGGCGCCGCCCGCCTCATCGAGCTCGCGGACCGCGTCGAGGAGCTGCAGGTGCGCTCCCTGTGCTGGTGCGGCGCCCGGGCCACCCACAACGCGCGCACCGTCGGTGGCGTGATGGTCGTCGAGGGCGACCAGGTGGTGGTCGGCGACGTCGCGGGGGCGCCCGACGGCGGGCCGGTGTCGTACGAGGTGCTGTGCCGGCGTCACCACATGCGACGCATGACGCAGGCCGACGCCCGCCGTCGCGCGGCGGTCACGGACCAGCTGGACCTGGGCGACGGCGCGTAGCCCGCCGGACGTCGGCCGGAGGTGGGCCGGCGGTCAGGACGAGGGGCGGCCGCCGCCGAACACGATCTCGTCCCAGCTCGGCACCTGCGCGCGGCCCTTGCGTCCCGGGCGTCGCGCGCCCGCCGGCTTGTCGCTCCGGGGCGCCGGTGCGGCGGGCTGCGGCCCGGCGGCGCCCTGCGCGGGCGGACCGCTGGGTGCGGGCGCGTCGTCGACGACGTCGGAACGGGTGTCCTGGTGACCGTCCTGGTGATGGTCCTGGCGCGCGTCCGTGGCGCCGTCGGCCTTCTCGGACCCGACGTCGTCCTGGTCGAGCGGCAGCATCCCGGGCACCGGCCGGCGCGCGGACGACGGGTGGGTCGAACGGTCGGGAGGCGGGCGCAGGCCCGCCCGGCGCGACCCGAGGTCGACGACGCTCGCGCCCGCCGGGTCGGCGTGCTCCGGCTCCGGGGCGCCGGCCGACGCGTCGGCCGGGGGAGCGCTGACGTGGCCGACGGGAACCGGCTCCGGCGCGGGCGGGACGTCGTCCGCCGCGCGGGCGGGCGTCCTCCGGCGGTCGCCGGGCCGCTGGCCGCGCCGTCCGGCGAGGTCGTCCAGGAGCAGCGCCGTGGTGTCGTCGTCGGGGTGGCGGCGGGGGGCGACCGTCCGGCCGCTCGTCGAGGGCACGCCCAGCACGTCGGGGGAGACCGGGTCGTCCGGCTGGCCGAGCCAGCGCGCCTCGTCGTCGAGCGGTGTCACGACGCGGCCCTTGGGGTCGAAGGTCCAGCGTGCCGACCGGTCGCGGTCGCCGGCGGAGAACCGCACCTCGACCACCCACGGCGCGGTGCCGTCGCGGCGGGCGGACCAGCGGGCCTGGTCGGCCGTAACGCCCCTCGCGGCCAGCCGCGTGTCGGCGACCTCCCCGAGCGTCGTCGTCTCGTCGTCGCCCGGCAGCCGGTGGGCGCGCACCTGACCGATGACGTGGTCGCGCTCCGCGGCCACGGGCCACTCGTAGCGCTGCACGTGCTCGACCGGGAGCCCGGACTCCTCGGCCAGCTCCTCGACCGACGCCCCCGCACGCAGGCGCGCCTGGAGGTCGCGCGGGCGCAGGGTCGTCGCCGCCTGGGCGCGCAGCGCCTCCGTGCGCGGTCGGTCGCGTCGCACCGCGGCGCGCAACGCCTCCGTGATGGGCAGGGTGCTCTCGGTGCCGTCGGGGCCGCGCAGGACCAGGCGCTCACCGTCCTCGTGCAGCCTCACGAGCTCGAGCTCGGCCATGCTTCCTCCCTCACAGGTCGCCCTCGGGAACTCCGTCGGGGCGGGTCCGCCTGTTCGAGGGTGCCACCGGCGCGGGGCGGCGCCGCGCAGGCGCGTCGGTGTGCCGTCGATTGGCGCGCCCCGGGCGGGCGGGCCTGGGAGGATGGCGTCCCGTGGACGCGTTCGCCTCCGGCCCCGTCTCCTACCTGGAGCTCGTCGCCGTCTTCGTCGCGGCGGTCTCGGGAGGGCTCGCCGCCGTGCGCAAGCGGTTCGACGCGTTCGGCGTCCTGGTCCTCGCGTGGGTGACCGGGCTCGGCGGCGGGATCCTGCGCGACGTCCTGATCGGCGACACGCCCCCGGTCGGCATCTCGAGCTGGCGGCTCGTGCTGGCCGCGCTCGCCGCGGGCGTGATCATCTTCTTCTTCCACCCGGGCCTGGAGCGGATGCGGCGCTCCATCCTCGTGCTCGACGCCGCCGCGCTGTCGCTCTTCGTGCTGCAGGGGACCACGAAGTCGCTCGACCTCGGCGCGGGCGTCCTCGCCTCCGTGGTGGTCGGGGTCCTCACCGCCGTGGGCGGCGGGATCCTGCGGGACGTGCTCGTGGGCGAGGTGCCGCTCGTGTTCGCGGACCGCCAGCTCTACGCCGTGCCCGCGCTCGTCGGCGCCGGCCTCACCGCGCTGCTGTGGCACGAGGACGTGCTGCAGGTATGGACCGCCCTCGGGGTGGTGGTCCTCGTCTTCGGGTTCCGCATCGCGTCGCTCGCGCGCGGGTGGACCGTGCCGCACCCCGGCCCCGGCTGGACCGCCCGGTGGGGGCGGCGGTCGGGCAAGATGTAGGCCGTGGACGAGCGAGCGGCGAACGGGGACCAGACCGACGGGAGCGACACCGGCACCGGTGTCGAGATCGACGTCGAGATCGACGTCGACGTCGAGGCGCTGCGGGCGCTGGCCCGCAGCCTCGCGTGCGAGGCGGGGGCCCTGGTGCGCGACGGCCGCCCGGAGCGGGTCGAGGTCGCCGCGACCAAGTCGTCCGACGTCGACCCGGTGACGGACATGGACCGGGCGGCCGAGGCGCTGCTGCGCCGGCGGCTGGCCGAGGAGCGGCCCGACGACGCGATCCTCGGCGAGGAGGGCGACGACGTCCCGGGGACGTCCGGGCTCACGTGGGTGCTGGACCCGATCGACGGCACGGTCAACTACGTGTACGGCGTCGCGTCCTATGCCGTCTCGGTGGCCGTTGTGGCGGGTCCCCCCGACCCGGGGCGGTGGACGGCGCTCGCAGGCTGCGTGCACTCGGTGGTCGACGGACGCACCTGGACCGCGGCACGGGGTGGCGGGGCGGAGCGCGACGGGCGGCCGCTGCGCGTGCGCCGCCCGGACGCGCTGTCGCGGTCGCTGGTCGGCACGGGGTTCGGGTACGCGCCCGAGCGGCGCGCCCGCCAGGCCGAGGTCCTCGTCGACGTCCTGCCCCGGGTGCGCGACATCCGGCGGATCGGGTCCGCGGCGATCGACCTGTGCCTGCTCGCAGAGGGAGCGCTGGACCTCTACTACGAGCGCGGGCTCAACCCGTGGGACCTGGCGGCCGGGGCGCTCGTGGCCGCGGAGGCCGGGGCGTGGGTCGGCGGGCTGCACGGTCGTGGCCCGGGCGCCGCCATGACGGTCGCGGGCGCGACCCCGGTCGTGACGGAGCTCGTCCGGTTGCTCGAGGACGCCGACGCCGACCGTCCGGAGGACGGCGCGCGCGGCTGAGCGGCTGACGAGGTTCGGTCGTTCCACGCCCGGGCGCCGGGGTGAAAAACTGCGTCAGACCGACCGTCACGCCGAGGGCGAACAGCGCGCAGCGGCGGTGCGTCGTCGCAGGTCAGCGGCCGATCGTCGCGCTGTGACACGAGGAACAGCGCGTGGTGTCGCGCGCCCGCCCGAAATGGTGCACAATCCGTGGGCCGACCGGGAACAAAACCCGGTCACCGAGCATTATCAGCGCGTACCGATCCCGACACCACGGAGCGTGACCACACAGATGGCAACCGACTACGACGCCCCCCGCAAGAACGACGAGGACGTGGAGCAGGACTCGATCCAGGAGCTCCAGGCGCGTCGTTCCGACAAGTCGTCGGGTGTCGTCGACGAGGACGAGACGGAGGCCGCGGAAGGCTTCGAGCTTCCCGGCGCCGATCTGTCCGGCGAGGAGCTCGCGGTCCGCGTCCTGCCCCGCCAGGCCGACGAGTTCACCTGCACGAGCTGCTTCCTCGTCCACCACCGCAGCCAGCTGGCCTACGAGAAGAACGGCCAGATGATCTGCACGGAGTGCGCCGCCTGACCGACCGCAGCGTCGGGGCACCAGCACCACGGACGACACGGGCCGTCACGTCGAGGACGTGACGGCCTTCGTCGTCCCCGGGACGGCGCGACGACGGGAGCCGACGAGACGGGTGCCTGCCCTCAGCGCGTGAGCGCCGCGGCCAGCTCCTGCGGACGCCGGGTCGACAGCAGCCAGTACGGGGTCGGGTCGAGCGGGTCCTCGAGCTCCACACGCACGCCGGTGCGCGCCCACGCGCGCAGGCATACGAACGCGCGCGCGTCGAGGGCGGGGCCGAGGGCGGTCCGCATCGCCTCGGCGTCGTCCATCGTGGTGACCTCGCCCAGGAGGTCGACGGCGATCTGCGCCTTGCCGGCGCGCAGCCGCCCGTCGGCCACCGCGATCACGGGCGCGGTCGCGACGAGGGCCGCGAGGGTGGCGGCCGCGACGAGCAGGCCGACCACGGCACCGACCGTGTGCGCGAGCGGCCACAGGGTCACCCCGACGATGACGCCCAGCCCGACGGCGCCGCACCAGGCCGCCGGCCCCGGGGACAGCCGCTCCCGGTAGACCGGGCCGGTGACGGTGGGAGGGTGGGCCGCGTGCTCGCTCATGGGACCATCATCCCAGCACCGCGGCACGGACCCGCCCCGGTCCGGGACGCCGGTGAGCCGTCCGCCGGTCGGCTACGCTTCCCGGGTGCCTGACACCGCCAGCCAGCCCGTGACGCCGCCCGCGAGCCACGACGCCAGCCACGTGAGCACGGACCCGAGCACCGACCCGAGCACCGACCCGAGCACCGACCCGAGCACCGTCGACGTCCTCGTCACCCTGCTCGACGACGTGCCGACCCCCGCGTACGCGCACCCGGGCGACGCGGGCGCGGACCTCGTGACCACGGTCGACGTCGAGATCCCTCCGCAGGGCCGCGTCGTCGTGCCCACCGGGGTCGCGATCGCGCTGCCGGAGGGGTACGCCGCGTTCGTGCACCCGCGCTCCGGCCTCGCGGCGAAGCACGGGGTGACCGTGGTGAACGCCCCCGGCACGATCGACGCGGGCTACCGGGGGGAGATCAAGGTGATCCTCCTCAACACGGACGTCGCCGAGCCGGTGCGGCTGCGCCGGGGCGACCGCGTGGCGCAGCTCGTCGTGCAGCGGGTGGAGCACGCCCGTTTCCTCGTGGCGACGACGCTGCCCGGGTCGCACCGGGGCGCGGGCGGGTTCGGTTCGAGCGGCGGTTTCGCCGGCGGCTGACGCCCCCGGGAGCGGACCGGGGGCGTGAGCGAACCGGTCTACTGTGGGAGATGGGTAGGGCTCGTCCGGCCGCCGGGCGAGCAGGACGACGAGAAGGAGATCCTCCGTGGGGCTGTTCCGGCGCAACGCGTCGCAGAAGGCGACCGACGAGGCCCGCGAGCCCGCGGCCGCGGAGGCCGTGGCGCCCGCCACCGGCGCCGACGCCGCCACCGACCCGGGAAGCGACGGGGCCGCGGGGGAGCGTCCCGAGCGCGGCCCGTTCGACTCGACCCAGGTGACGGGCATGGGCCCGCGCGTGGACCTCGGCGCCGTCTGGCTGCCCGTCCTGCCCGGCCTTGAGCTGCGCATGGAGGTCGACAAGAAGACCCAGAAGGTCACCGGGGTGTCCGCGACGCTCAACGGGTCCGGTCTGCAGGTCCAGGCGTTCGCCGCCCCCCGCACGGAGGGCATCTGGGACGAGGTGCGCGCCGAGATCGGGTCGTCCATCACACGCCAGGGCGGCACGGTCGACGACGTGCCCGGCACGTTCGGGCGAGAGCTCATCGCGCGCATCCCCGCCACCGGGCCCGACGGCAAGCCGGCCGTGCGTCCCGCCCGCTTCGTGGGCGTGGACGGGCCGCGCTGGTTCCTGCGCGGCGTGCTGTCCGGGCGCGCCGCGGTCGACCCGGAGGCCGCGAAGCAGCTCGAGTCCGTGTTCGCGAACGTCGTCGTCGTGCGGGACGGCAACCCCCGCCCGCCGCGCGACCTGCTCACGCTGACCCTGCCCAAGAGCGCGCGCCAGGGCGACGCGCCGGGCGAGGACACCACCGCGGGCCCGGAGGGCGCCGCGCCGCAGACACCGTCGTTCGACCCGCTGACCCGCGGGCCGGAGATCACCGAGATCCGGTGAGCGACCCGGCCGCGAGGCCGGCCCGTCCACCAGCCTGGAGCTGTTGATGTCCCTGCGAACCGCCGTCCGGCACGCGCTGGCCTCGGCCGACGAGGTCGCCGCCGACGAGGAGCGCCACGAGGCCGCGGCCCACCGCGGCTGCACGCCGGTCGCCGACCTGGGCGACCGGCGTCGGGCGAGCGCCGCCGGCGTGCTGCGCTCGGTCGTGCTGCGCCCCCGCGAGGGCGTCCCGACCGTGGAGGCCGAGCTGTACGACGGCTCCGGCTCCCTCGACCTCGTGTGGCTCGGGCGCCGGGCCATCGCGGGGATCGACCCGGGGCGCCGCATCCGGGTCGAGGGCCTGGTGTGCGACATCGACGGGCGGCGCACCATGTTCAACCCCCGGTACGAGCTGCGCGCGCGGGCCGGCGAGTGAGCGACGGGTACCCCGCGGCGGGGAAGCCGACCGGGCCGACGGAGCCCGTGACGTCAGCGGCGCCCGCGGCGGACGGGCGCGGCGTGCGGGCGGTCACGGGCGACTCGTTCTCGTTCGGGCAGGCCGTCGGCGGCGTGCGCGGCGTGGTCGAGGCGGTGCTCCCCGGCCTGCTCTTCGTGGTCATCTACGTCGTCGCGTCGATGGGCGGCGACGAGCGCGGTGCCCTGACCTGGGCGCTGATCGCCTCCGTGGGCGCGGCCCTCGTCGCCGTCGTGGCGCGGCTCGCGCAGCGCACGCCGATCACGCAGGCCCTGGGCGGGCTGCTCGGCATCGGCGTGGGCGTGTTCTGGGCGTGGAAGTCCGGCGAGGCCCAGAACTTCTACGTGTGGGGGCTGTGGACCAACGCCGCCTACCTCGCGGCCATCCTCGTCTCGCTGGCGGTGCGCTGGCCCGTCGTCGGGCTCGTGGTGGAGGCGGTGCGCGGCGGGTTCGCCGACGTCGCCGCCGAGCGTGCCCGGCACGCCGACGGCGAGCAGCCGCAGGCCGGGCCAGCCGGCACCGGTTCGCCCGAGACCGCCGCGTCCGGGGCGACCGCGCCGGACGCCGCTCCGAGCCCCCTCGCCGCGCTGGTGGCGTGGCGCAAGGACCCGGAGCTGGTCCGGCGCTACACCCTCGCCACGTGGTTCTGGGCGGGGCTGTTCGCGGTGCGCCTGGCGGTCAAGGTGCCGCTGTACTTCGCCGACAGCGTCGGCTGGCTGGGCACCGCCCACCTGGTGCTGGGCGTCCCGCTCTGGGGCCTCGTGCTCTGGCTCACCTGGGTCGTCGTGCGCGGCGCGCACTCCGGCCGGCCCGCGGCCGCGGCGGACGAGCCGGCCCGACCGGGCGCCTAGCGGTCGTCGCCGGGTCCCTCGTCGCCGAGGCCGTCCACCGCGGCGAGCTCCGGCGCCACGAGGGGGTCGCCCGCCGCGATGGCGGGGACGGCCGGGGCGCCGTGGCTGAGCAGGTGCTGGAGCGACTCCTCGTCCGCCTGGCTGCCCATCACGAGCACCAGCTCGTCGCCGGTCTCGAGCGTGTCGTCCGCGGTCGGCGCCAGAGGCTGCGCGCCGCGCACGATGCACGCGAGCACCGTGTCCGTCGGCCAGACGACGGAACCGACGCGGGCGCCCACGAGCGGCGAGTCGTCCGGCAGCGTCACCTCCACGATGTCAGCGCCGGACTGGTGGAAGGTGAAGATCCGCACCAGGTCCCCGACCGCCACGGCCTCCTCGACCATCGCGGTCATGATCCGCGGGGTCGACACGGCGACGTCGACGCCCCAGGAGCCGTCGAACATCCACTCGTTCTTCGGGTTGTTGACCCGCGCCACGGTGCGGGGCACCCCGAACTCGGTCTTGCACAGCAGCGAGAAGACGAGGTTGGCCTTGTCGTCGCCGGTGGCGCCGACGACGACGTCGGCGCTCGTGACGTCCGCGGCCTCGAGCGAGGACAGCTCGCAGGCGTCGGCGAGCAGCCAGTCGGCCTCGGGCACCTGCGCCACCCGCATCGCGGCGGGGTTCTTGTCGATGAGCACGACGTCGTGGTCGTGCGAGAGGAGCTCGCGGGCGATGGACCGGCCGACCGACCCGGCCCCGGCGACGACGACGCGCATCAGCTCTCCTCCCGCCGCGGCTCGTGGGTGAGGACCCGCTCGACGGAGGCCGCGTCGTCGGCGCGCATGAGGACGTGCAGCACGTCGTTCTCCTGCAGCACGGAGCCGGGCGTCGGCAGGATGCCGTCGGTGTAGCGCGACAGGAAGGCGACGCGCGCGCCGGTGGCCTCCTCGATGCGGTGCACCGTCAGGCCGGCCCAGCCGGGGTGGTAGTCGATCTGCGCGAGGCGCACCTGCCCGGACGGGTCGCGGTACTCGTCGGTGGCGCCCAGGGGGAGCATGCGGCGCAGCACCTGGTCGGCCGTCCAGCGCACGGTCGCGACCGTCGGGATCCCGAGGCGCTGGTAGATCTCCGCGCGCTGGGGGTCGTAGATGCGGGCCACGACGTTCTCGACGCCGTACGTCTCGCGCGCGACCCGCGCGGCGAGCACGTTGGAGTTGTCGCCGTCGGACACGGCGGCGAAGGCGTACGTGTCCTCGATGCCCGCCTGGACCAGCGTGTCGCGGTCGAAGCCGACGCCCGTCACCTTCTGCCCGGAGAACCCGGCCGGCAGACGGCGGAACGCGTCGGGGTTCTGGTCGACGACGGCCACGGAGTGGCCGTGGGACTCGATCGTCTGCGCGAGCGTCGACCCGACGCGGCCGCAGCCCATGATCACGAAGTGCACGGGCGAAACGCTATACCTCGCGGGGCCCCTCGACATCGCCGCCGGCGTCGCCACCGACGTCGCCGCCGACATCGCGACGGGACGCGCGCGCCCGCCGGGCACGGCGGGCATAGCATTGCTCGACGTGTCGGACATCGCGGACGCTGCCAAACGGCTCCTCATCGGGCGCCCCGTGCGCAGCGAGAACCTGGGGCACACCCTCCTGCCCAAGCGGATCGCCCTGCCGGTCTTCGCCTCCGACGCGCTGTCGTCGGTCGCGTACGCCCCGGACGAGATCCTCCTGACCCTGGCGGTCGCCGGCATCGCCGCGACGACGATCTCCCCGTGGGTGGGTCTCGGCGTCGTCGTCGTGCTGCTCGTGGTGGTGTCGTCCTACCGCCAGAACGTGCGCGCCTACCCCTCCGGCGGTGGCGACTACGAGGTGGCGACGACGAACCTCGGGCCGTCGGCCGGCATCGGCGTCGCGTCGGCCCTGCTCGTCGACTACGTCCTCACCGTGGCGGTCTCGATCTCGTCGGGGGCCCAGTACGCGGCCTCCGCCCTGCCGTTCCTCCGCGGCCACGAGGTGCTGTTCGCCGTGGCGGTCGTCGTGATCCTCACGGTGATGAACCTGCGGGGCGTGCGCGAGTCGGGCACGGTCTTCGCGATCCCCACCTACTGCTTCATGGCTCTCGTCGGCCTCCTCGCCGTCGTCGGGGCGATCCGGTTCTTCGCCGGCGACCTGCCGCTGGCCGAGAGCGCCGGCTTCGAGATGACGCCCGAGGCGGGCTTCGACCAGGGGCTCACCGGCCTGGCGGGCGCGTTCCTCCTGGCCCGGGCCTTCGCCTCGGGCTGTGCCGCCCTCACCGGCGTGGAGGCGATCAGCAACGGCGTCCCGGCGTTCCGGAAGCCCAAGTCGCGCAACGCGGCCACCACCCTGGCCCTGCTGGGCGGCATCTCCGCCACGATGATGATCTCGATCCTGCTGCTCGCTCAGGCCACCGGCGTGAAGTACGTGGAGGACGCGCACGAGCAGCTCACCGCCGGCGGGCAGCCGCTGCCGTCCGACTACAACCAGCACCCCGTGCTCAGCCAGCTCGCGGAGGCCGTCTTCCAGGGCTTCACCCCCGCGTTCGTGGCGATCTCGATCGTCACGGGGCTGATCCTCGTGCTCGCGGCGAACACGGCGTTCAACGGCTTCCCCGTGCTCGGCTCGATCCTCGCCAAGGACGGCTTCCTGCCGCGCCAGCTGCACACGCGCGGCGACCGGCTCGCGTTCTCCAACGGGATCATCACGCTCGCCGTCGCGGCGATCGTCCTCATCGTGGCGTTCGACGCGCAGGTCACGCGCCTCATCCAGCTGTACATCGTCGGTGTGTTCGTGTCGTTCACGCTCTCGCAGCTCGGCATGCTGCGGCACTGGACGCGGGCGCTGCGCAAGGAGCCCGACCCCGCCGAGCGTGCCCGCATGCAGCGTTCCCGGATCGTCAACGGCGTCGGCTTCGTGATGACGGCGACCGTGCTCGTCATCGTGCTGGCGACGAAGTTCACGCACGGCGCGTGGATCACCCTCCTGGCGATGGGCGTGCTCTTCGCGCTGATGAAGGCGATCCGCGCCCACTACGCCCGGGTGCGCACCGAGCTCGAGCTCGACGACGTGGCCGGGGCGCGTGCCCTGCCCAGCCGCGTCCACGCGATCGTGCTGGTCTCCAAGATCCACAAGCCGACGATGCGCGCCGTGGCGTACGCGCGGGCGTCGCGCCCGTCGGTGCTCGAGGCGGTGACCGTCGGCGTGGACGCCGAGGAGATCGCGGAGCTGCGCGCGAGGTGGGAGGCGTTGGACCTCCCGGTGCCGCTCCGCGTCCTCGACTCGCCCTTCCGGGAGATCACGCGGCCGGTGCTGAAGTACGTGCGCTCCGTGCGGCGTGACTCGCCGCGCGACCTGGTGGTCGTCTACATCCCCGAGTACGTCGTCGGGCACTGGTGGGAGCAGCTGCTGCACAACCAGTCGGCCCTGCGCCTCAAGGGGCGGCTGCTGTTCACGCCCGGCGTGGTGGTGGCGTCGGTGCCGTGGCAGCTCTCGTCGTCGGCCGGCCAGACCGGGCTGGAGGGGACGTCGCCCCGCGGTCCGCGGTTCTGACCGGTGTCCTGACCGTGTTCTGACTGGGCCGCGCGCGGGGGAGAATGGTGCCCATGCCCCGACCTCGCCGTTCCGCGCCGCGCCCCCGTCCCACCACACCGGACCCCGAGGTGGGCCGGGAGGTCGAGCTCGAGATCGGCCCTGTCGCGCACGGCGGGCACTGCGTCGCGCGGCTCGACGGCCGCGTCGTCTTCGTACGCCACACGCTGCCCGGCGAGCGCGTCCGCGCACGCGTCACGGAGACCGGCAGCCGGTTCTGGCGCGCCGACGCGTTCGACGTCCTCGAGGCGTCGCCGGACCGCGTCCCGTCCGCCTGGCCCGAGGCCGGCCCGGGCGGGGTCGGCGGAGGCGAGCTCGCCCACGTGGCGCTGCCCGCGCAGCGCCGCTGGAAGGCCGCCGTCCTCGTCGAGCAGCTGCAGCGGCTCGCGAGGCTCGAGCGCGACGTCGTGGTGGAGGGGGCGCCCGGGGACGACGAGCGCGGCGGGCTCGGCTACCGCACCCGCGTCGACCTCGTGGCCGACGCCGACGGCCGGGCCGGGATGCGGCGCTTCCGCTCGCACGACGTGGTGCCGCTCGACGGCATGCCGCTCGCGACCGAGGCGGTCGCGGCGCTCGCGGACGCCGAGGACGTGTGGAGCCGCCGCTGGCGGCCGGGCGCCCGCCTCGAGCTGGTGGCACCGGCCGACGGCGCGGACGCCCTGCTCCTGGTCGACGAGGTGCCGTCGCGTCGCGGCCGCGCGGACACCCGCCCGAACGCCCGCCGGTCGGTCACCGAGACGGTGCGGGCGGGCGGCGCCGAGCACCGCTACCGCGTGGCGGGCGACGGGTTCTGGCAGGTGCACCGGGCGGCGCCCGACCTGCTCGCCGGCGCCGTGCTCGACGCCGTGCACGCGACCCCGGGCGGCCTCGACGGGGCGACCGTGCTCGACCTCTACTCCGGTGCGGGCCTGTTCACCGTGCCGCTCGCCGCGGCCGTGGGTGGCTCGGGCCGCGTCGTCGCCGTCGAGGGCGACGCCCGCGCCGTGAAGGACGCACGCCGCAACGCCCACGACCTGCCGCAGGTCGAACTGCACCTCGGCGCCGTCGACCGTGTCCTGGCCGACGGCGACGCGACCGGCGCGGACGTGGGCGCCGCGGACGTCGTCGTGCTGGACCCGCCGCGCGCCGGCGCCGGCCGGACCGTCGTCGACGCGATCGCCGGCCGCGGCCCGCGGCGCGTCGTCTACGTCGCCTGCGACCCCGCGGCGCTCGCCCGCGACGTCGCGTACCTCGCCGGGCACGGGTACGAGCTCACCGGGCTGCGCGCCTTCGACCTGTTCCCGATGACGCATCACGTCGAGGCGGTCGCGGTCCTCGACCGCTGACGGGTGTCGTCCCCGGGTCAGGGGTGACGAGCGGCCGTGGACGCGAAGCCGAGCCACGTGTGCCGGTTGCGCCACCAGCACCAGCCGACCTTGGGGGCGCCGCGCCGCTCGCTGCCGTCACGGCCGGTCCCGTTCGAGATCCACACGGCGGGGGTGCGCGCGTCGTAGGTCCCGTCCGGCCGGCGCAGCCGGGAGCCGATCGTCATGAAGCAGAGGTTCCGGGCGAGGACGTCGGGGGACTGCAGCACCCAGTGGATCCCCTCGGCGAGGGTGAGCGGGCTGCGACCCTGCGCGGCGATCGCCGGCTCCGCCTCCTCGGGCGACCAGTTCGCCATCTCGTCGCCCCGGTCGGGGCCGGCGACGGCGTAGACGTCGGCGTCCGGCACGTCGACGCCGGGCACGGGCACGAAGTCGTCCGCGTCGGTCATGTCGACGACGACGAAGCCCGCGCGCTCCACGGCGCGTCCGCGGACCGTCGTCGTGCGGCGCAGGTGCCCGGCGAGGGCGGACGGCGGCAGGACGCGCGGGTGGACCACCAGGAGCGACCCGGCCGGGGCCGTGCGCTCCAGCGCCGCGGCGGCGTCGCGCAGCGCGGCGGGGGAGAGCGCCTGCGGGGGCACGACGTCGCGCGCCAGGAGGAGCTCGGCCTGCGCGGTGAGCGAGGGCAGCCGGGGCGGGCCGCCGGTCGCGACAGCGGCGCGGGCGTCGGACGGGGCGGCAGAGGTCGTGGGCGTGCGCGACGGCATGGGCGTCCTTCCGGTCGAGGGCAGCAGCACAACGCGCTGGCCACGACGGTTGTTCCCGTGCGCCGTACGGAAATCTGCCCGCGCACCGGGCCGGGGGACCTGACGCCGAGATATCTTGACGTCAAGATATATGGGCTATGCTGAGCAGGTGCCCGGCGTACGCTGGGCGGAGCCCCCCAGAACCACGGCGTCGGAACCGTCGCGCCGCAGCGCGCACGGTGCCCTCGCCGGCCAGCCCCGCAGAAGGAGCCGCAGTGAGCAGCGTGGACACGTTCGGATCGAAGGGAACGCTGGAGGTCGGCGGGAAGGCCTACGAGATCTTCCGCCTCTCCGCCGTCGAGGGCGCCGAGCGCCTCCCGTACTCCCTGAAGATCCTCGCCGAGAACCTCCTGCGCACCGAGGACGGCGCCAACATCACGGCCGATCACGTGCGCGCCCTCGCGTCCTGGGACCCGGACGCCCAGCCCGACACGGAGATCCAGTTCACGCCCGCCCGCGTGATCATGCAGGACTTCACCGGCGTGCCCTGCGTCGTCGACCTCGCCACGATGCGCGAGGCCGTCGCGGAGCTCGGCGGCGACCCGAAGCGGATCAACCCGCTCGCCCCCGCCGAGATGGTCATCGACCACTCCGTGCAGATCGACGTCGCCGGCCGTGCGGACGCCTTCGCCCGCAACGTCGAGTTCGAGTACGAGCGCAACCACGAGCGCTACCAGTTCCTGCGCTGGGGCCAGACGGCGTTCGACGACTTCAAGGTCGTCCCGCCGGGCACCGGCATCGTGCACCAGGTCAACATCGAGTACCTGGCGCGCACGATCATGACCCGCGAGGTGGAGGTCGACGGGCAGAGCGTGCTGCGCGCCTACCCCGACACCTGCGTCGGCACCGACTCGCACACCACGATGGTCAACGGCCTCGGCGTGCTGGGCTGGGGCGTCGGCGGCATCGAGGCCGAGGCGGCCATGCTCGGCCAGCCGGTGTCGATGCTCATCCCGCGCGTCGTCGGCTTCAAGCTGTCGGGCTCCATCCCGGCCGGCGTGACCGCCACCGACGTCGTGCTCACGATCACCCAGATGCTGCGCCAGCACGGCGTCGTCGGGAAGTTCGTCGAGTTCTACGGCGCGGGCGTCGCCCAGGTGCCGCTGGCCAACCGCGCCACCATCGGCAACATGAGCCCCGAGTTCGGCTCGACCGCCGCGATCTTCCCGATCGACGACGTCACCCTCGACTACCTGCGCCTCACGGGCCGCAGCGACGAGCAGCTCGCGCTCGTCGAGGCGTACGCCAAGGAGCAGGGCCTGTGGCTCGACCCGAGCTCGGCGTCCTACGTCGAGCCGAGGTTCTCGGAGTACCTCGAGCTGGACCTCGGCACCGTCGTGCCGTCGATCGCCGGCCCGAAGCGCCCGCAGGACCGCATCGAGCTGTCGCACGCCAAGTCGGCGTTCGCCCGCGACCTGCCGGCCTACGCCCCCGAGGTCATCGACTCCGTGGACGAGGCCGAGAAGGAGTCCTTCCCGGCCTCCGACTCGCCGTCCACCCACGCCCAGGTGCGTCGCACCGTGCCGGTGACGGACAGCGAGGGCAAGCAGTTCGACCTGTTCCACGGCGCGGTCGCGATCGCGTCGATCACGTCGTGCACCAACACGTCGAACCCGTCCGTCATGCTCGCGGCGGCGCTCCTGGCCAAGAAGGCCGTGGAGAAGGGCCTCGTGTCGAAGCCCTGGGTCAAGACGTCCATGGCGCCCGGCTCGCAGGTCGTGACCAACTACTACGAGAAGGCCGGCCTCTGGCCCTACCTCGAGAAGCTCGGCTTCCACCTGGTCGGCTACGGCTGCGCCACCTGCATCGGCAACTCCGGCCCGCTGGACGAGAAGATCTCGGAGTCGGTCAACGAGCACGACCTCGCTGTCGTCTCGGTGCTGTCCGGCAACCGGAACTTCGAGGGCCGCATCAACCCCGACGTGAAGATGAACTACCTGGCGTCGCCGCCGCTGGTCATCGCGTACGCGCTCGCGGGCACGATGGAGTTCGACTTCGAGTCCGACCCGCTGGGCCGCGACGAGGCCGGCGACCCGGTGTTCCTGCGGGACATCTGGCCGACGCCGGAGGAGGTCCAGGCCACGATCGACGCCTCGATCGACCGCGACATGTTCACCAAGGACTACGCGGACGTCTTCACCGGCGACGAGCGGTGGCGCGCGCTGGAGACCCCGGAGGGCGACACGTTCTCCTGGGACGGCGAGTCCACCTACGTCCGCAAGCCCCCGTACTTCGAGGGCATGGGCGCCGAGCCGTCGCCGGTCACCGACATCTCCGGCGCCCGCGTGCTGGCGAAGCTGGGCGACTCGGTCACGACCGACCACATCTCGCCCGCCGGCTCCATCAAGGCGGACAGCCCGGCCGGCAAGTACCTGGCCGAGCGCGGCGTGGGCCGCCGCGACTTCAACAGCTACGGCTCGCGCCGCGGCAACCACGAGGTCATGATTCGCGGCACGTTCGCGAACATCCGCCTCAAGAACCAGCTGCTCGACGGCGTCGAGGGCGGCTTCACGTTCAACTTCGTGAAGAACGCCCAGGACACCATCTACGACGCGGCGCAGGACTACGCGGCGCAGGGCACCCCGCTGGTCGTGCTCGGCGGCAAGGAGTACGGCTCCGGCTCCTCGCGCGACTGGGCCGCCAAGGGCACCGCGCTGCTGGGTGTCAAGGCCGTCATCACCGAGTCGTTCGAGCGCATCCACCGCTCCAACCTCATCGGCATGGGCGTGCTGCCGCTGCAGTTCCCGGCCGGCGAGAACGCCGAGTCGCTGGGCCTCGACGGCACCGAGACGTTCGACATCGCGGGCATCACCGCGCTGAACGACGGCGCCACCCCGGAGGCGGTCAAGGTCACCGCCGCCAAGGCGGACGGCTCGACCGTCGAGTTCGACGCCGTGGTGCGCATCGACACGCCCGGTGAGGCGGACTACTACCGCAACGGCGGCATCCTGCAGTACGTGCTGCGCTCGCTCGTCGCCTGACGGGCCCCGCACCGACGGCGCCCCGTCCCTCCCGCGCGGAGGGGCGGGGCGCCGTCGTCCGTCACGGCGTGACGGCGGGCAGGGGCGCCGTGACGTGCGCGACGACGGCCGCCACGACCGCCGGGTCGTCGAGCACCCGGTTGTGGCCGAGGCCGCGGGTGGTGAGGAGCGTGCTGCCCGGCACCGCCGCGTGCAGGAGGGGCGCGCCCGTGGGCAGCGACATGCGGTCGTCGTCGTCCTGGACGAGCAGCGTCGCGACGCGCTCCGGGACGGGGTGCGCGACGAGGTCGATCCGGGAGCGGACGTCGCGCACGCCGCCCGGGAAGGTGCGCTCGACGTGGTCGCAGAACCGGTCGTGCAGCCCGGCGGGCATCCCGACCAGGCGCAGGAAAGACTCCGCGATCGCGTCGAAGCCGGTCATCGCGGCCACCGAGACGAAGCGGTCGACGGGCAGTCCGTCGGCGAGGGAGAGCCCGGCCGCGAGGGCGCCCAGGGAGTGCCCGACGACGGCGGTGAACGGCCCCTCGGCGTCGTGCACGGCCCGGATCGCCGCCATGTGCTCGAGGGCTGACATGCGCCGGCCGCTCGACGCGCCGTGGGCGACGCCGTCGAACGACACGACGCCCAGGCCGGCCGCCTCGAGTGACGTGACGAGCCCCGCGAACCGCGAGGCCCGGCTCTTCCAGCCGTGCACGAGGAGCACGGTGGGCGCCCGGGGGTCGCCCCACCGGTAGGTCACGACGCGCTCGCCGTCGACGTGGACCGCGCCCCGGCGGGCGCGCTCGTGCACGGCGCGGTCGGCGGGTCGGACGTCGGCGGGCGGGCCGACGTACCAGAACGCCCGGGCGGCGACCCGGACCGCGAGCGGGGGAGCGACGGCGGACAGCGCGCGCAGGCCGGCGCTGACAGGGGCGGGGACGTAGGGCACGACGACCTCCAGGTGAGGGCCACGAGATATCTGAACGAACGTTCGCACAGTAACACTGAACGAACGGTCGTACACTCATCCCGTGAGCACCGAGACGCCGACCACCCCGACAGGCCGCTCGACCCACGCCCCGACGGGCGACCCGGGCGACGCGCCGACCGACGGCCGCCGCGTGCGTGGGGACCGGTCCCGCCGCGCCGTCCTCGACCTCGCCGTCCAGGACGCGTCGGTCCGCGGGCTCGAGGCCCTCACGCTCGGCTCCCTGGCCGCGCGGCTGCCGGTCAACAAGAGCGGTATCGCAGGCCTGTTCGGCGGCAAGGAGGGCCTGCAGCTCGCGGCCGTGGAGCACGCCCGGGGCATGTTCGTCGAGGCCGTCGTCGAGCCCGCGCGGGTGGCGGGGCCGGGGCTGGCCCGGCTGTGGTCGCTGGTGCGGTGCTGGTCGGACTACTCCCGCCGCCGGGTGTTCGCGGGCGGCTGCTTCTTCCGCACGGTGGAGGTCGAGTTCGACACGCAGGACGGGGTGGTGCGCGACGCGGTCGTCACGGCACACCGCGACTGGACGTCCTACCTGCGCCGGCACGCGGAGCTGGCGGTGGAGGTCGGGGAGCTCGCGGCCGGCACCGACGTCGACCAGCTCGCCTTCGAGATCACGGCGATGCTGAACGCCGCCAACGACGGCTCGCTGCTGCTCGGCGACGACGCCGTCTACGACCGCGCGCTCGCGGCCGTGCGGGGGGCGCTCGTGGCCCGCGGCGCGGACCCGGCGGCCGTCGCCGCGGGCTGACGGCCGTCGGTGGGGTCAGCGCGGCGCCGACGTCGGGTCGCCTCCCTCGCGCGCCCGCAGCCCGTACGTCCCCGTCGTGAGCGTGGCGTAGGACGCGGCGACGATCTCCTCCAGGACGCCGAGGTCCACCTGCGTGAGGTCCTTGAGGTAGAGGCAGCCGACGGCGGTGGTGTGCGGGCCCAGGCGGGCGAGGGCGTCGGCGTGCGCCTCGACGCCGTCGGAGAGGTAGACGACCGACGCCGCCGCCCGCGGGGAGAACCCGGCGGCGGCCGCGTGGCCCGTGCGCCCGCTGGCGTAGGCGTACCGGTACTCGCCGAACCCCACGATCGAGGTGCCGAACATCCGCGCGGGCTGCCCGGTGGCACGCTCCATCAGCGCGAGCAGCGTCTCCGCGTCCCTCCGGCGCGCGGAGCGCGCGACGGCGGCGACGACCGCGCGCGGGTCGGCGTCGCTCCAGGTGGTCTTCTGCGTGTCGCGGGCCATGCCTCGAGTCTGCCGCAGCGATGCCGTCCGCCGCTCAGGCAGCGCCGTCGAGCAGCGCCGCGAGGGCGTGCCGGCCGATCGGCACCATGCGGGGGTGCTGCTCGGGGTGCACGAGCATGTTCGTCGCGTACAGCAGCGACCAGCCCGCGGCGCGCGCCCACGTCGCCTCGTCCCAGCCGCTGCCGCCGTTGGCCAGGGCCTGGATCTCGGCCCGGCAGGCGGCCCGGCCCTCGTCGTCGAAACACAGCCACAGCGACCCCAGGTCGGAGGCGGGGTCGCCGGACGTCACGTCGCCCCAGTCGACGACGGCGGCCAGCCGGTCCGCCCGCCCGCCCGCGCCGGGCGCCACGACGAGGTTCGCGGGGTGCGGGTCGCCGTGCAGCCACACCGGCGGGCCGTCGGACGCGGGGGCGTCCAGCGCACGCTCCCAGACGCGGCGTGCCGCCCCCCGGGCCTCCGCCGGGACCACCGCCAGACGCTCGTCGAGGGCGGCGGGTTCGCGCGCCTCGGCACGCTCGCGCAGGGGCACCCCGCGCACCGGGTTCGGCGGCGCGCCCTCCGGGGCGGGGGTGTGCACCGCGGCGAGGAGCCGGCCGAGCGTGCCCGCCCAGGCGGTGCGGGCGGCCACGGACGTCGCCTCCGCGCTCACCCCGTCCGCCCACGGCACGACGTTCCAGGGCCACGGGTAGCCGAGCGCGGTGCTCGGTCGCCCGACACGGACGGGCACAGGCACGACGACGTCGGGCGCCGCCGCGCGGAGCCGGGCGGCCAGCGCGGGGAGCGCCCGCTGCTCGTGCTCGACGAGAGGCGCGGCCAGGGCGCGCCGTGGCAGCCGCACCGCCAGGTCGTCGCCGAGCCGCACCATGACGTTGTCCCAGCCGTGGGCGACGATCTCCAGCGGACGGTCCGCCAGGTCGGGGTGCTGCTCGGCGAGCAGCGCGCGGGTCAGGCGGACGTCGACGTCGATCTCGGCGGCAGGCACCCGGGCATCATCCCAGGCGACGGGGTCGACGACGGCGCGGGCGTCAGCGGCTCAGAGTTCGCGCTCGCGGGAGTGGTCCCACGGCTCGGTCCACCCGAGGCGGTCGAACGCGGCGTCGAGGATCCCCGCGGTGAAGCCCCACACCAGGTGGGGCACGCCCGCGCCGTCGAGCACCTCGAAGCCGGGCCCGCGCCAGGTGCGCCCGGCGCGGTGCAGCACCGTCGTGACCCGGTGCTCCGGGTCCAGCAGGTCGGCGACGGGGGCGCGGAAGACGTGCGCCGACTCGGCGACGTCGACCACGCGCACCGGCGTGGGCCGCGCCCACCACCCGAGCACGGGCGTGACCAGGTGGTTGCTCACCGGCATCGGGAGCTGGGCGAGCGTGCCGAGCACCTCGACCCCGGCGGCGTCGAGCCCGGTCTCCTCGACCGCCTCGCGCAGCGCGGCGTCGACGGGGTCCTCGCCGTCCTCCGCGCGCCCGCCGGGGAACGCGACCTGCCCGGCATGCGAACGCAGCGTCTCCGCCCGCTCCAGGAGCAGGACGTCGAGGTCGTGAGCGACGGCGAGGGCCTGGGCGTCGTGGTCGGCGGCGAGGGCGTCCAGCACCCCGAAGAGCACGAGGACGGCCGCGGGGCGCGCGGACGCGGCGTCCAGGTCGCCCCGCGCCAGCCCCCAGTCGGACAGGAAGCGGCGGTCTGCCGCCAGTGCAGCGAGCTGGGCGCGCGCGGCGGCCGTCCCCCTCACGGCCGGCTCACCAGCTCGTGGCGACCGGCATGCCCTCGGCGTAGCCGGCGGCGGACTGCACGCCGACCAGCGCGCGCTCGTGGAACTCCCCGAGCGTGCGCGCCCCGGCGTACGTGCAGCTGGAGCGCAGGCCCGAGGTGATCTCGTCGAGCAGGTCCTCGACGCCCGGGCGCAGCGGGTCGACGTACATCTTCCCGGTGGAGATGCCCTCCTCGTAGAGGGCCTTGCGCGCGCGGCCGAAGGCGGTGCCCGCCCCGGCGGTGCGCGCCGCCACGGCCCGCGCGGAGGCCATGCCGAACGAGTCCTTGTACAGGCGGCCCGTGCCGTCGTCGTGCAGGTCGCCGGGCGACTCGTACGTGCCGGCGAACCACGAGCCGACCATCACCTGCGACGCGCCGGCGGCCAGCGCCAGCGCGACGTCGCGGGGGTGGCGAACGCCGCCGTCGGCCCACACGTGCTTGCCGAGCTCGCGCGCTGCAGCCGCGCACTCGAGCACGGCGGAGAACTGCGGGCGGCCCACGGCGGTCTGCATGCGCGTGGTGCACATCGCGCCCGGCCCGACGCCGACCTTGAGGATGTCGGCGCCCGCGGCGACGAGGTCGCGCACGCCGGCGGCGGTCACGACGTTGCCGGCCACGACCGGCACCTGCGGGTCGACGGAGCGGACGGCCTCGAGGGCCTGCAGCATCTTCGACTGGTGACCGTGCGCGGTGTCGACGACGAGCACGTCCACCCCCGCGTCGAGCAGCTCGCGGGTCTTGGCGGCCACGTCGCCGTTGATGCCGACGGCCGCGCCGATCCGCAGCCGGCCGGCGGCGTCGAGCGCGGGCCGGTACACGGACGAGCGCACGGCGCCCTTGCGGGTGAGGACGCCCGCCAGGACGCCGTCGCGCACGACGGGCGCGAGGTGGATCTTGGCGGCGTGCATGCGCTCGAACGTGGCTTCGAGCCCCTCGGCGTCGATCGCCGCGGCGTCGAGCGCGACGACGTCGTCCGACATCACCTGGTGCACCTGGGCGAACCGGTCGACGGCGGCGCAGTCGCCCTCCGTGACGACGCCCACGGGCTTGCCGTCGGCCACCACGACCGCCGCGCCGTGCGCGCGCTTGCCCAGCAGCGTCAGCACCGTGGAGACGGTGTCCGTGGGCGCCACGACGACGGGCGTCTCGATGACCGGGTCCTTGGACTTCACGTCGGCCACGACGTCGGCGACGACGTCGACCGGGATGTCCTGCGGGATGATCGCGATGCCGCCGCGGCGGGCGACCGTCTCGGACATCCGGCGGCCCGCGACGGCCGTCATGTTCGCCACGACGACCGGGATCGTCGTCCCCGTGCCGTCGTCGGTGGAGAGGTCGACGTCGAAGCGGCTGGTCACGTCCGAGCGGGACGGGACCATGAAGACGTCGCCGTAGGTGAGGTCGGTGGTGGGCTGCTGCCCGTCGAGAAAGCGCACAGGTGTCCCCTGAGAGGTGTGTCGGGAGAGGACGAGCTTCCTGGGTCGTCCCTCTGCCGAACGCTCGCCGGCGGTCACGTGTTCCCGTCGGCAGGGTCGAAACTACCCCGTGCGGCGCCGGTACGTGGGGCGCGACGGTTCGTGGGACGCTGCGGACCGCCTATTGTGGTGTGGCTATGAACGGGGAGGAACGCATGAGCCTGCTGAGCACCATCGGCTCGCCCGAGGACGTCCGCCGGCTCTCGCCGGAGCAGACGACGCGGCTCGCGGCGGAGATCCGGGCCTTCCTGGTCGACCAGGTGTCGCGCACCGGAGGGCATCTGGGGCCGAACCTGGGCGTCGTCGAGCTGACGATCGCGCTGCACCGCGTCTTCGCCTCCCCGCGGGACACCCTCGTGTTCGACACGGGCCACCAGGCATACGTGCACAAGCTCCTCACGGGCCGGCAGGACTTCTCCGCGCTGCGCAAGGCGGGCGGCATGTCCGGCTACCCCTCGCGCGCCGAGTCCGAGCACGACGTCGTCGAGAACTCGCACGCCTCCACCGCGCTGTCGTGGGCCGACGGCGTGGCCAAGGCCAACGCCGTGCAGGGGCACCCGGAGCGGCACGTCGCCGCCGTCATCGGCGACGGCGCGCTCACGGGCGGCATGGCCTGGGAGGCGCTGAACAACATCGCGGCGTCGCAGGACCGCCGGCTCGTCATCGTCGTCAACGACAACGGGCGCTCCTACTCGCCGACGATCGGCGGCGTGGCCAACCACCTCGACACCCTGCGGACCACCCGCGGCTACGAGGCGTTCCTGTCGTGGGGCAAGCGCACGCTGCACCGCACGGGCGCG
The DNA here is from genome assembly GCF_042264825.1 of Isoptericola sp. NPDC056134. NCBI lineage: Bacteria > Bacillati > Actinomycetota > Actinomycetes > Micrococcales > Promicromonosporaceae > Isoptericola > Isoptericola sp. NPDC056134. The sequence goes on along the minus strand of NZ_JBHJVM010000005.1, from coordinate 79,588 downwards.
CCCGGCCGCTTCGCGTACGACTGGCTGCACGGGCTGAAGAAGGGCATCAAGGACGTCGTCGCGCCGCAGGGCATGTTCGAGGACCTCGGCCTGAAGTACGTCGGCCCGGTCGACGGGCACGACGTCGCGGCGATGGAGCAGGCGCTGCGCCGGGCCAAGGCCTACGGCGGGCCCGTGATCGTGCACGCCATCACCGAGAAGGGTCGCGGCTACACCCCGGCCGAGCAGGACGTCGCCGACCGTTTCCACGCCGTCGGTCAGATCCACCCCGAGACCGGCCTGCCCGTCGCGCCGTCGCGGTTCGGCTGGACCAAGGTCTTCGCCGACGAGATCGTGAAGATCGGCCGCGACCGGCCCGACGTCGTCGCCATCACCGCGGCGATGCTGCACCCGGTGGGCCTGGCGCCGTTCGCGCAGGAGTTCCCGGACCGCACCTTCGACGTGGGCATCGCCGAGCAGCACGCCGCGACCTCGGCGGCCGGCATGGCCTTCGCCGGGCTGCACCCGGTGGTCGCCGTCTACGCCACGTTCCTCAACCGCGCCTTCGACCAGGTGCTCATGGACGCCGCGCTGCACCGGGCGGGCGTGACGTTCGTGCTCGACCGGGCCGGGATCACCGGCGACGACGGGGCCAGCCACAACGGCATGTGGGACATGGCGATGCTGCGCATCGTCCCCGGGCTGCGGCTCGCCGCCCCCCGCGACGAGCCCACCCTGCGCGCAGCCCTGCGCGCGGCGGTGGACGTCGACGACGCGCCGACCGTCGTGCGCTACCCCAAGGGCGCGCTCTCCGACCCGCTCCCGGCCCTCGAGTCGCTCGACGGTGTCGACGTGGTGGCCCGGCACCCGTCCGCCCCCGGCGCGGACGGACGCAAGGTCCTCGTCGTGGGCGTGGGCTCGATGGTGGGCACGGCGCTCGCGGCGGGCGAGTCCCTGGCCGCGCACGGCCTGGCGGTCGACGTCGTCGCGCCGACGTGGGTGCTGCCGGTGCCCGAGGCGCTGGTGAAGCTGTCCGGCGAGCACGACCTCGTGCTCACGATCGAGGACGGCGTCGTCGACGGCGGGGTCGGCGCCATGACCGCCCAGCGGGCGGGGGAGCAGGGCGTGCGCACGCCGTTCGTGCACGTCGGCCTCCCGGTGGCCTTCCTCGACCACGCGAGCCGCGACCAGATCCTCGGCCAGCAGCGGATGCGGGCCGAGGACGCAGTGCGGGACGCCCTCGCCGTGCTCGCCCGGGACTGACGCCACCCGCCACGGGGCCCGCGCGGCGAGACGGCCGGGTGCGACCGCGCCCCGGCCGTTAGCCTCCCGTCATGATCTGGCTCCTCGACCTCGACAACACCCTGGTGGGCCGCGCCGAGGCGTTCGAGGCGTGGGCGTCGGGCGAGGTCGACAGGGCCGGGCTGGGTCCCGCCGATCTGGGCGCGATCCTCGCCGCCGACGAGGGCGGGCACGGCTCCAAGGAGGCGCTCGCGCGGGTGCTGATCGACCGCCTCGGCTGGGACGACGACGTCCCCGCCGCGATCCGGCGGTTCCGCGCCGGCATCCTCGACGGCGTCCGGGTGTACGACGGGGTCCTCCCGGCCCTCGACGCGCTGCGTGGCGCGGGTCACCGGGTCGCCGTCGTGACCAACGGGACGTCGGCCCAGCAGCGCGGCAAGATCGCGCGCTGCGGCCTCGGCGACCACGTCGACGCCGTCGTGGTGTCCGGGGAGGAAGGTGTCGCCAAGCCCGACCCGCGCCTGCTCGAGATCGCCCTCGAGCGACTGGGTGCGGCGGACGCGGACCGGCGCCAGGTCTGGATGGTCGGCGACGCCGGGCACGCCGACGTCGCGGCCGGGCGCGCGGCGGGCACGCGCACGGCGTGGGTCTCCCACGGTCGGTCGTGGGACGGGCCGGACCGGCCCGACGTCGTCGCGCCGACGACCCGCGCGGCCCTCGCGCTCGCGACGTCCCCTCCCGGCGTCGTCCTGGACTGAACCCGCGACCGGTTCGGCGGTGTCTGCGACGTCACAGCCGCTCGGCATCGCTTGTGAAGGCATTCACGAATAGGCTGTGGTCATACCTCAGAAGGAGGGGGCTCCCTATGACCACCGACGCGGCACCCACCACGACCACCGCCTGGACGGGCTTCACCCCGGGACCGTGGTGCGACGGCACCGACGTGCGCGACTTCATCCAGCGCAACTACACCCCGTACACGGGCGGCGACGGGTTCCTCGCGGGACCGACGGCGCGCACCACGGCGGTGTGGGAGCAGCTCTCGGCGATGTTCCCGGCCGAGCGCGAGAAGGGTGTCTACGACGTCGACCCGCACACGCCGGCGGGCATCACCGCGCACGGGCCGGGCTACATCGACCGGGACGCGGAGCTGATCGTCGGCCTGCAGACCGACGCCCCGCTCAAGCGCGCGATCATGCCGAACGGCGGCTGGCGCATGGTCGAGGGTGCGCTGAAGACCTACGGCTACCCGGTGGACGAGGACCTCAAGAAGGTCTTCTCCGAGTACCGCAAGACGCACAACCAGGGCGTCTTCGACGTCTACCCGCCGAACGTCCGCGCCGCCCGCAGCTCGCACGTCATCACCGGCCTGCCGGACGCCTACGGGCGCGGACGCATCATCGGCGACTACCGCCGCGTGGCCCTGTACGGCGTCGACCAGCTGGTCGCCGCGAAGAAGGTCGACAAGCTCGGCCTCGACGTCCAGCCGTTCAGCGAGTCCGTCGTGCGCGAGCGCGAGGAGCACGCGGAGCAGATCCGCGCGCTGGGCGAGCTCAAGGAGATGGCCGCGTCGTACGGGTACGACATCTCGGGCCCGGCGACGACGGCGCGCGAGGCCGTGCAGTGGCTCTACTTCGGCTACCTCGCCGCGGTGAAGGAGCAGAACGGCGCCGCGATGTCGCTCGGCCGCACGTCGACCTTCCTCGACGTCTACATCGAGCGCGACCTGGCCGCCGGGCGGCTCACCGAGCCCGAGGCGCAGGAGATCGTCGACGACTTCGTCATCAAGCTGCGGATCGTGCGCTTCCTGCGCACCCCCGAGTACGACGCGCTGTTCTCCGGCGACCCGACCTGGGTCACCGAGACCATCGGCGGGATGGGCGAGGACGGCCGGCCCCTCGTCACGAAGAACTCGTTCCGCTTCCTGCAGACCCTGTACAACCTGGGCCCGGCGCCCGAGCCGAACATGACGGTCTTCTGGAGCCCTCGGCTGCCCGCGGGGTTCAAGGAGTTCTGCGCCAAGGTGTCGATCGACACGTCCGCGGTGCAGTACGAGTCGGACGAGCAGATCCGCCCCGCGTGGGGCGACGACGCCGCCATCGCGTGCTGCGTCTCGCCGATGGCCGTCGGCAAGCAGATGCAGTTCTTCGGCGCCCGCGTGAACCTCGCCAAGGCGCTGCTGTACGCGATCAACGGCGGCAGGGACGAGGTCACCGGGAAGCAGGTCTCGCCGGCGTTCCCCGCCGTCGCGCCGGGGCTGCCGCTGGACTACGACGACGTTCGCGCCCGCTTCGACCGCACCATGGACTGGCTCGCCGAGACGTACGTCGAGGCGCTGAACTGCATCCACTGGTCGCACGACAAGTACGCGTACGAGCGGCTCGAGATGGCCCTCCACGACAAGGACGTGCTGCGCACCATGGCCTGCGGCATCGCCGGCCTGTCCGTCGCGGCGGACTCCCTCTCGGCCATCCGGTACGCCACCGTCACCCCGGTGACCGACGAGCGCGGCATCGTCGTCGACTACGAGACGGACGGCGACTGGCCCGCCTACGGCAACGACGACGACCGCGTCGACGCCATCGCCGTCGAGCTGGTCGAGTCGTTCATGGCGAAGATCCGCAGCCACCGGATGTACCGCGACGCGGTGCCCACGCAGTCGGTGCTGACGATCACGTCCAACGTGGTCTACGGCAAGGCGACCGGGAACACGCCGGACGGCCGCCGCGCAGGGGAGCCCTTCTCGCCCGGCGCCAACCCGATGAACGGCCGCGACACGCACGGCATGCTCGCCTCGGCGCTGTCCGTCGCGAAGCTGCCCTACGACCAGGCGCAGGACGGGATCTCGCTGACCAACACCGTCGTGCCGTCCGGCCTCGGCCGCACCCGCGAGGAGCAGGTCGCGAACCTCGCCGGCCTGCTCGACGCCTCGGTGGGCGCCGACGGCTACCACATGAACGTCAACGTCCTCGTGCGCGAGACGCTCGAGGACGCGATGGAGCACCCGGAGAAGTACCCGCAGCTCACGATCCGCGTCTCCGGCTACGCGGTGAACTTCGTGCGGCTGACCCGCGAGCAGCAGCTCGACGTGCTGTCGCGGACCTTCCACGGGGGGCTCTGACCATGACTGCCGGCCCGGCGTTGCTGGACGCCCCCTCCCGGCGCCGGGCCGGCGCCGGCCTCGGGGGAATCAGGTCCGTGGGGAGCGAGACCGTGGACACCGCTGAGGTGGGCCGCTCCGACCGCCTGGCGCTGATGCGCTCGGGGGAGCTCGGCTCGGTGCACTCCTGGGAGCTCGTGACCGCCGTCGACGGCCCGGGGACGCGGCTGACGGTGTTCCTCAGCGGCTGCCCGCTGCGCTGCCTGTACTGCCACAACCCCGACACCCTGGCGATGAAGGACGGCGAGCCGGTCCTCGCCGAGGACCTGCTGGCCCGCGTGGCGCGCTACCGCGGCATCTTCTCCGCGACGGGCGGCGGCGTCACGCTCTCGGGCGGCGAGGTGCTCATGCAGCCCGCGTTCGCCGCGCGGGTCCTGCGCGGAGCGAAGCAGCTCGGGGTGCACACGACGCTCGACACCTCGGGCTTCCTCGGCGCCAACGCGACCGACGCGATGCTCCACGACACGGACCTGGTGCTGCTCGACATCAAGGCGGGCGACGAGGAGACCTACCGGCGCGTGACGGGACGCTCCCTGGCGCCCACGCTCCGCTTCGGCCGCCGCCTCGCCGAGCGCGGCGTCACGGTCTGGGTGCGGTTCGTCCTCGTGCCCGGCCTCACCGACGACCCGGAGAACGTCGTCGCCGTCGCCCGGCACGCGGCGGACATCGAGGCCGTGCGCCCCGGCACGGTCGAGCGCGTCGAGGTGCTGCCGTTCCACCAGATGGCCCGCGACAAGTGGGCCGAGCTCGGGCGCACCTACGAGCTCGACGGCACCGAGCCGCCGACGCCGGAGGCGACCGAGGCCGTGCGCGACGTCTTCCGCGCCCACGGGCTGACGACGTACTGAGTCGCTAGCGTGGTCGGCATGGCGACGACACCCGACCGTGCCGACGAGGACGCCCCGCTGCGCCCCCTCGACGAGACCTGGACGACGGCGCTCGCGGTGGTGGCGCACCCCGACGACATGGAGTTCGGCGCGGCCGCGGCCGTCGCCCGCTGGACGGGCCAGGGCAAGCGGGTCGTCTACAGCATGGTGACCAGCGGCGAGGCCGGGATCGACGGCATGCACCCCGACGAGGCGCGCCGGGTGCGCGAGGCCGAGCAGATCGCCTCCGCGAGGGCCGTCGGCGTCGAGGAGGTCGAGTTCCTCGGGTTCGCCGACGGGGTGATCGAGTACGGCCTGCCGCTGCGCCGGGCGATCGCGGGCGCCGTGCGCCGGCACCGGCCGGAGGTCGTCATCACCGGCAACTACCGCGAGACCTTCCCCGGCGGGATGCTCAACCAGGCCGACCACGTCGCGACCGGGCGCGCCGTCGTCGACGCGGTGCGCGACGCCGGCAACCGGTGGGTCTTCACCGAACAGCTCGAGGCCGAGGGGTTCCAGCCGTGGGGCGGCGTGCGTCAGGTGTGGGTCGCCGGGTCGCCCGACGCGGGGCACGCGGTCGACGTCACCGACACGTTCGACGCCGGCGTCGCGTCGCTGCGGGCCCACGCCGCCTACCTGGACGGTCTCGGGTGGGAGCACTTCGACCCGGCCGAGTTCCTCGCCCGGATGACGTCGGCCACGGGGCCGCGCCTCGGCGTGCAGCACGCGACCCCGTTCGAGGTGCTCCGCATGGGCTGGGACGACTGACGCGGGACCGCACGCTCAGGCGTGGGTGACCTCGACGGCGCGGTCCACGACGGCGCGCAGGTCGCCCGACTCCGCGTGCCACGCGCGCTGCCGTGCCGCACCGCCGCCCCCGGCCCACAGCCGTCCGAGGAGCTCGGTGACCGCGTCCAGGTCGCCGTCGTCGGCGAGCGCCGCGCGCACGTGCGCCACGAGCTGCCCGACGACGTCGTGCGCGGGGGCGGGCTGCCACGTGTGCGGCGACAACAGCTCCGTCGAGAGCCCCGAGCGACCTGCGCGCCACGAGGCGGTGCGCAGCAGCTCGGGCCGCAGCACCGGCGCGGCGAGCCCTTCCGAGGCCTCGCGAGCCGCCGTCTCGACGAGTCCGCGGGCGAGGGCGCCCAGCAGGGTGGCCGTGTCGGCGTCGAGGCAGACGTCGGCGACGCGGATCTCGACGGTGGGGTAGCGGGAGGAGAGCCGGGCGTCGAAGTACACCATGTTCTGGTCGAGGATCGTCCCGGTGGCGACGAGGTCGTCGACCGCCTGCCGGTAGCCCTCCGGCGACCCGAAGGAACGGGCCGGCCCGGACGTGGGCCAGCGCGCCCACACCTGGGAGCGGTAGCTGGCGAAGCCGGAGTCCTCGCCCTGCCAGAAGGGCGAGTTCGCGCTCAGCGCGAGCAGCACGGACAGCCACGGCCCGATGCGGTCGAGGACGGCCACGCCCTCGGCGTCGTCGGCCACGGCGACGTGCACGTGGCAGCCGCTGGTGAGCTGCTCGCGGGCCGTGAGGCCGAACGCCGCCCGCGCCTCCAGGTAGCGCAGCCGCGCCACCGTCGTGCCCTCGAACGGCCACGGGGACGTGGCCAGCGCCGCGACGCGCACCCCGACCCGGTCGGCCGCCGCCTGGGCGCGCTGCCGGCCCGCGCGGACCTCCGCGGCGAGGTCGGTGAGCTCGTGGCGCGGGTGGGTCGCCGTCTCGAGCTGTTCCTCCATGAACTCGGTCTCGAGCGCGCCTCCGCCGGTCTCGGGAGACCTCGTCAGGTCGACGCCGGAGGCGTCGAGCGCCTCGCTGGCCCGTGCGACCGGCCTTCCGTCGTCCCCGACCAGCAGGAACTCCTCCTCGATACCCATGGTCCGCTTCATGCGGGGAAGTCTCACACGCGTGCGTGATCGTCGCGCACTTCCGCCGGCTCCCGGGACTTCGCGGCGAGGACGTCCCGGGCGTCGGGCGCTGCCCTCCCTCCTACCGAGGCGTCGTCCCGCCCCGTGATATTCCCCTCGGTATCCTGGCGGCGGCACCGAGGCCGGTCGCGAAGGAGCACCCGGATGACGGTCAGAGGCAAGGACTTCGACGGCGCGCTCGACCGCGCCGTGCTCCACGCGCGCGCCTGGCTCGACGACGTGGGGGAGCGGCCCGTCCCGCCGCGCGCCGACGCGGACGCCGTCGGGCGGACGTTGCCCGGGCCGCTGCCCGATCAGGGGCTCGCGCCGGCGGGCGTGGTCGACGAGCTCGCCGCCCGGGTCGAGCCCGGCCTGATGGCGATCGGGTCGGGCCGGTTCTTCGGCTGGGTCATGGGCGGCACCCTGCCCGCGGCGCTGGGCGCCGACTGGCTCGTGAGCGCCTGGGACCAGAACGCGGGGATGCGGTTCTCCACGCCGGGCGTCGTCGCGGTCGAGGAGGAGGCGGGACGGTGGGTGCTCGACGCGCTCGGCCTGCCCGCGGGCTCCGACGTGGGCTTCGTGACCGGCGCGACGACGGCGAACCTCACCGGGCTGGCCGCGGCGCGCGGTGCGGTGCTCGCCCGCGCGGGGTGGGACGTCCACGAGCGGGGCCTGACGGGCGGCCCTCCGGTGCGCGTGCTGGTCGGTGCCGAGCGCCACGACTCCGTCGATCTCGCGCTGCGCTACCTCGGGCTCGGCGCCCCGACGGAGGTGGCGGCCGACGACCAGGGCCGGCTGCGCACGGACTCCCTCGCCGCCGCGCTCGCCGAGGGGTCGCCCGGGACGCCGACGATCGTGGCCCTGCAGGCCGGCAACGTGCACTCCGGGTCCTTCGACCCCTTCGCGGAGGCGATCCCGCTCGCGCACGACCACGGCGCCTGGGTGCACGTCGACGGCGCGTTCGGCCTCTGGGCGGCCGCGACACCCGGCCTCGTTCACCTCGTGCGTGGGATCGAGGGCGCGGACTCCTGGGCGACCGACGCGCACAAGACCCTGAACGTGCCCTACGACTGCGGCGTCGCCGTCGTGGCTGACCCTGCCTCCGTGCGCGCCGCGTTCGGCGTGCACACGGCGTACCTCGTGGACGCGCCCGGCCCCGGCAACCCCTACGACAAGGCGCCCGAACTCTCGCGGCGTGCCCGCGGCGTGCCCACCTGGGCCGCGCTGCGTTCCCTCGGGCGGGAGGGGTTGGCTCGGCTCGTCGGAGGGCTGGCGGATCGCGCCCGGGCGATCGCCGAGGGCGTGGCGCGCATCGACGGCGTGCAGGTGGTCAACGACGTCGTCTACACCCAGGTGTGCCTCGCGCTGGACGACGACGCCCTGACGCGGGCGGCCGGCGTGCGGCTCCTCGCCGACGGCGAGACATGGATCTCCGGCTCCCGGTGGCGCGGCCAGGACGTCCTGCGGGTCTCGGTGAGCAACTGGTCCACGGACGAGGACGACGTCGCGAGGACGGTCGAGGCGGTCCGGCGCGCGGTCCGAGGCCCGGCCTCGTCGTAGTCCACGGCGCAGGTCTGCGGGTCGAGGCACGCTCCGGTGGCCCGGTCCCGACGAGGGACCGGGCCACCGGAGCGTCCTGAGCCGTGGGGCTCGGGTCTCCGAGGAGGGCGTGTCAGGCGACGGCCTCGGGGACGTTCGCGGCGCCGTCGGGCAGGATCCGGCGGCCCAGGACCTTCACCGAGTACCCGGCGCGGTCGAGGTACGGCGTGATGCCGCCGGTGTGGAAGCCCCACCCGGCGCCGAGGATCATGCACAGGTCGATCTGCTGCGGCCCGGCGACCACGCCCTCGTCGAGCATGTGGCCGATCTCGACCGTCAGCGCCGTGAGCACGGAGTCCAGCACGCCCGCGGCGTCGAGCACCGGGGTGCCGTGCCGGCCCTGCTCGCCTGCCGGGAGCACCTCGCCGAAGACGGCCTGGATCGCCGGGTCGACCGGCTTGGGCAGCCCGGGGGCCGGACGGTCGAGCACGACGCGCGTGCCGTCGGCGACGAGCTTCTCCAGGCCGGGGGAGGTCGGGAACCGGTCGCCCAGGTCCTCGCGCAGCGAGGTGAGCACGTGCAGGCCGACGGCCGGGCCGACGAGGTCGAAGAGCTCGAAGGTCGGCATCGGGAAGCCCAGCGGCGCCAGCGCGGTGTCGGCCACCTCGACGGACGTGCCGTTCTCGATGGCCTCGACGACCTTGCCCATGACGAGCACGAGCAGCCGGTTGACGACGAAGCCGGGCCGGTCGGCCACGAGCACCGCCGTCTTGCGCAGCTTCTTCGTGATGGCGAACGCCGTGGCCAGCGCCTCGTCGGAGGTCCGCTCGGCCTTGACGACCTCGACCAGCGGCATCTGGGCCACGGGGTTGAAGAAGTGGATGCCCACGACCCGCTCGGGGTGCTGGAGGTCGGCCGCCATCTCGGTGACCGACAGCGCGCTGGTGTTCGTCGCGAGGATCGTGTCCTCGCGGACGATGCCCTCGAGCTCGGCGAAGACCTTCTTCTTGAGGCCCATGACCTCGGTCACGGCCTCGACCACCACGTCGCAGGTGGCGAACTCGTCGATGTCGGTGGTGCCGTGCACGCTCGCGACGATGCGCGCGGCGGCCTCGGGCGCCATCCGTCCGCGGCCGACGAGCTTCTCGACCGTGGACCGGACGAAGCCGAGGCCCTTGTCGACCCGCTCCTGGTCCAGGTCGCGCATGACGACGGGCACGCCGAGGCGCTGCGCGACGAGCAGGGCGATCTGCGCGGCCATGAGGCCGGCGCCGACGATGCCGACCCGGGTGACCGGTCGGGCGAGGCTCTTGTCCGGGGCGCCGACGGGCTTCTTGCCGCCCGAGACGAGCTGGAAGGCGTAGACGCTGGCGCGCATCTCGTCGGACATGATGAGGTCGGCCAGCGCCCGGTCCTCGGCCGCGAAGGCCTCCGCGCGGGTGGCCGTGCGGGCCGCCGCGAGCAGGTCCAGGGCGCGGTACGGCGCCGGGCGAGAGCCCGCGACGTCGGCGTCGAGCCGCTGGCGCGTGGCCGCGACGACGGCGTCCCACACCGGCTGCGGGTCGAGCTCGCGGCGGGGAACCTCGACGTCGCCGCGCAGCACCCGCGACGCCCACAGGATCGACTGCTCGAGGAAGTCGGCAGGCTCGAGGAGCTGGTCCACCAGGCCGATCTGCGCGGCCTCGGCCGCCTTGAACGGCTTCTGCGTCGCGGGGCGCGTGAGGATGACGTCGACGGCCTTCTCGATGCCCACGAGGCGCGGCACGAGGTAGGCGCCGCCCCAGCCCGGGATGAGGCCGAGGCCGGTCTCGGGCAGACCGAGCGCGGGGGCGTCGGCCGACACCGTGCGGTAGTCGCAGTTGAGCGCGACCTCGAGGCCGCCGCCGAGTGCCAGCCCGTTGACGAACGCGAACGTGGGCACACCCATCGTGTGCAGCAGCTCGTAGGCGGCGTGGCCGGACCGGCCCAGCTCGAGCGCCTGCTCGTGCGAGGTGACGGTGGAGACCTGCAGCAGGTCGGCGCCCGCGGCGAGGAAGTACGGCTTGCCGGTGACGGCGACGGCGGCGATCTCCCCGCGGCCCGCGCGCTCCTGCAGAGCGGTCAGCGCCGCGGTGAGCTCGGCCATGCCCTCGGGGCCCAGGGTGTTGGGCTTGGTGTGGTCGAGGCCGTTGTCCAGCGTGACGAGCGCGAGGGTGCCCGCGCCGCCCGGGAGCTCGACGTCCCGGACGAGGGAGTGCGTGACGCGCTCGGCGCGGACGCCGGAGGTGTTCTCGGTCGTGTTCGAGGGCATCGTGGTCAGTTCTCCTCGTCCGTCGCGGTCGTCGCGGTGGTGTGGCCGGAGTAGTCGGCGTGGTGCGGGTTCTCCCAGATCACGGTGCCGCCCTGGCCCAGGCCCACGCACATGGTGGTGATGCCGTACCGGACCTCGGGGTGCTGCGCGAACTGGTGCGCGAGCTGCGTCATGAGGCGCACGCCCGAGCTGGCCAGCGGGTGGCCCATGGCGATGGCGCCGCCGTACGGGTTGACGCGCTCGTCGTCGTCGGCGATGCCGTAGTGGTCGAGGAAGCTCAGCACCTGCACGGCGAACGCCTCGTTGATCTCGAACAGGCCGATGTCGTCGATGGTCAGCCCGGCCTGGGCGAGCGCCCGGTCGGTGGCGGGGACCGGGCCGTAGCCCATGATCGACGGGTCGACGCCGGCGAACGCGGACGAGACCAGGCGCATCGCGACGGGCAGGCCCAGCTCGGCGGCGGTGTCGCCCGAGGCGAGCAGCGCGGCGGTGGCCCCGTCGGTCAGCGGGGACGCGTTGCCCGCGGTGACGCGGCCGCCCGGGCGGAACGGCGTCTTGAGGTTCGCGATGCCCTCGACGGTGGTGCCGGGGCGGGGGAGCTCGTCGGCGGTGGCCAGGCCCCAGCCCTGCTCGGCGGAGCGGACGGCGACCGGGACGAGCTCCGGGCCGACGTCGCCGTTGGCGAGCGCCTTGGCGTACTTGGCCTGGCTGTTGACGGCGTAGGCGTCCGCGCGCTCCTTGGTGAGGTGCGGGAACTTGTCGTGCAGGTTCTCCGCCGTGACGCCCATGTTGAGCGACTCGGGGTCCACGAGCTTCTCGGACAGGAAGCGCGGGTTCGGGTCGGCGTCGAAGCCCATCGGGTGGCGGCCCATGTGCTCCACGCCGCCCGCGATCACGACGTCGGCGCTGCCGGTCGCGATGCCGGCGGCGGTCGTCGTGACGGCCGTCATCGCGCCCGCGCACATCCGGTCGATGGCGAAGCCCGGGACGGTCTGGGGGAGGCCGGCCAGCATCCCCACGGTGCGGCCGAGGGTCAGGCCCTGGTCGCCCTGCTGGGTGGTGGCGGCGATGGCCACCTCGTCCACGCGCTCGCCCGGCAGCTCGGGGTGGCGGCGCAGCAGCTCGCGGACGGCCTTGACGACGAGGTCGTCGGCTCGGGTCTCGGCGTACAGGCCGTCGGGCCGGGCCTTGCCGAACGGCGTGCGCACGCCCTCGACGAAGACGACGTCGCGCAGCGCGCGGCGGGCCGGGTTCCGTGTGGTCATGGAAGCTCCATCCGCAGGCGGGGGTCGGGACTTCGGCGTCCGACGAGCGACGCCGCTCTCGGGCGACGACCCGGTAGGGCCGGCGCCAAGGTACACGCTACCGCGAGTACCGGGAACCAGGATAGACCACTCTGAGACCCCGTCTCACACGAGTTGTCAGGGCCAGGAGCACCACTACCTGCGTGTGGTCCTGACAGGTCGGGGGTCAGGAGACGGTGGAGAAGGCGTCCTCGAGGGGGGTCGCGACCAGCTCGATCTGCCACGGCCGGGCTCCGCGGCCCCGGAGGAACTCCGCGATCTCTGCCGAGCGGGCCGGGTCCGGCGGCGTCCAGCACAGGCGGCGCAGGGCGTCCGGCTGCAGCAGGTTCTCCACGGGCACGTGCAGGTCGCCGGACATCGTGGCGAGAAGGTCGCGGGCCGTCGTGAGCCGCCGGGCTGCGACGGGGTCTCGGTCGGCCCAGGTGCGCGGCTGGGGCGGCCCGTCGGTGCGCGGGCCGCGCTGGCTCGGCAGCCGGTCGTCGGGCAGGGCGAGGGCCTCGTCGATCGCGCGCTGCCAGGCGGGCGCGCGCCGGCGCGTGGCCTTCCCGGCGAACTCCGGCAGGGCGGTGAGCTGCGGCACGGTGCGCGGCAGCGCGCGGGCGGCGGCCACGATGGCGCGGTCCGGCAGCACCCGGCCGGGGGAGACGTCGCGGGCGCGCGCGCTCGCGTCGCGCGCCAGCCAGAGGCTGCGGACCACGGCCAGCTGGCGACGGTCGCGCAACGTGTGCGTGCCGGACGTGCGCCGCCACGGGTCGACGCGCGGTGCCGGCGGGGGCGCGGTGCGCTCGGCCTCGAACTCCTGGGCCGCCCACTCCGCCTTGCCGTCCGCGTCCAGCCGTTCCGCCAGGCGGTCGCGCAGGTCCACCAGCACCTCGACGTCGAGCGCGGCGTAGCGCAGCCAGTCCTCGGGCAGCGGCCGCGTGGACCAGTCGACGGCCGAGTGCTCTTTCGCCAGGCCCAGTCCGAGCAGCTCGGCGACCACGGCGGCGAGCCCCACGCGCTCCAGGCCCAGCAGCCGGGCGGCGAGCTCGGTGTCGAAGACGCGCGCCGGCCGCAGCCCGTGCTCGGCCAGGCCCGGCAGGTCCTGGGAGGCAGCGTGCAGCACCCACTCGGCGTCACCCACGGCGTCGCCGATCGCCGACAGGTCGGGCAGCGCGACCGGGTCGAGGAGCGCCGTGCCGGCGCCTTCGCGCCGCAGCTGGACCAGGTAGGTGGCCTGACCGTAGCGGTAGCCCGAGGCGCGCTCCGCGTCGGCGGCGACGGGGCCGGTGCCGGCCGCGAACCGCTCGACCACGCGGTCGAGGGCGGCCGGGGTGTCGACGACGCGCCCGACGCCGTCCGCCGGCTCGGTGAGCGGGACGACGTCGGTGGCGGTCGGGGGGACTGCTGAGCTCATGGCCCCACGGTATGCGGTCGGGACCCGGGGCGTGGGTGCCCGCGACCGCCCGAGCGTGCGGCGAGCGAGGCGACGCCGTCGGGCAGCGGGGGCAGGCCGCCGGCCGTCGCCATGAGGTCTCCCCACACGGCGAGGTGCACCCCGAGGTCGGTGTCGGTGGGCGTCCAGGACGCGCGGATCTCGAGGTCCACGGCGTCGGGCGTGGCGCCCAGCGCGCCGAAGCTCTGGGAGAGGACGCGCGTCACGGTGCCGCCGACCGCGAGGGCGTCCACGCCCGCGGCGTCGAGCGACTCCGTCACCCAGGTCCACGCGACGTCGGCCAGCAGGGGATCGGCAGCGAGCTCGGGCTCGAGGGTGGCGCGCACCAGCGTGACGACCCGGAACGTGCCCTGCCAGGTCTCCTGCCCCTCAGGGTCGTGCAGGACGACGAACCGGCCCGTGGCGACCTCCTCGCCCCCGGGCTCGGCGACCTCGCCCTCGAGGGCCACCGAGAACGGGGCCACGCGCGTGGGGCCGGGGATCTCCGCCAGGTGCACCTCGCCGCGCAGCCGCCGCTCGCGCAGGGACGCCAGCGCGGCCGCGAACGGGGCGGGCACCTGCTGCCTGGGATCCTGCTGCGGATCCCGCTTCGAGTCACCCGTGCGATCGCCGGTCACGCCAGCCACCGTACGGCGCGGTGCGGTCGGTCGGGTGAAACGACGCACCGGGGGGCCGGTCGTGTCCGGATCGTGATGGTCCGTACACCTCGGCCGCCGCGACGACTACGCTGGTCCCGGCTCCCGGGCGGGGAGCGTGCGCCAGTCGCCGCCACCCGGCCGCCCGACCCGAACCGAGAACCGACGGAAGCAGGGAAACGATGACAGCTCGTGCCCAGATCGGCGTGACCGGCCTTGCGGTGATGGGCCGCAACCTCGCCCGCAACTTCGCGCGGCACGGCTACACGGTGGCGGTGCACAACCGGTCGTACGCCAAGACGCAGTCGCTGATCGCCGACGCCGGGCACGAGGGCGACTTCGTCCCGTCCGAGTCGATGGCCGACTTCGTCGCCTCCCTGGAGCGGCCCCGCAAGGTCGTCATCATGGTCAAGGCGGGCGCCGCGACCGACGCCGTCATCGACGAGCTCGTGCCGCTGCTGGAGGAGGGCGACATCGTCGTCGACGCCGGCAACGCGCACTTCCCCGACACCATCCGCCGCGAGAAGGACCTCAGCGCGAAGGGCCTGCACTTCGTGGGCACCGGCGTCTCCGGCGGCGAGGAGGGTGCGCTCAACGGCCCGTCGATCATGCCGGGCGGCACCCGCGAGTCGTACGCGAGCCTGGGCCCGATCCTCGAGGACATCTCGGCCAAGGTCGACGGCACGCCGTGCTGCACCTACGTCGGCCCCGACGGCGCCGGGCACTTCGTCAAGATGGTGCACAACGGCATCGAGTACGCCGACATGCAGCTCATCGCCGAGGCCTACGACCTGCTCAAGCAGGGGCTGGGCGCGTCCGCGGCCGAGATCGGGCAGATCTTCGCCGAGTGGAACACCGGCGACCTCGAGTCGTTCCTCATCGAGATCACCGCCGACGTGCTGCAGCACGTCGACGCGGCCACCGGCAGCGCGTTCGTCGACGTCGTGCTCGACCAGGCCGAGCAGAAGGGCACCGGCCGCTGGACGGTGCAGAACGGCCTCGACCTCGGCGTGCCGATCACCGGCATCGCCGAGGCGACGTTCGCCCGCGCGCTGTCCGGCTCCGTGCCGCAGCGTGAGGCCGGCCGCGCCGCGCTGCCCGCCGATGCCGGGACCTGGGAGATCGCGGACCGCGACGCCTTCATCGAGGACGTGCGCCTCGCGCTGTACGCGTCGAAGGTCGTCGCGTACAGCCAGGGCTTCGACCAGATCGCCGCCGCCTCCGCCGAGTACGGCTGGGACATCGACCGCGGTGCCATGGCCCGCATCTGGCGCGGCGGCTGCATCATCCGCGCCCGCTTCCTCAACCGCATCACCGAGGCGTACGAGCGCGACGCCGCGCTGCCGCTGCTGCTCGCGGACGAGTACTTCACGAACGCCGTGGGGAACGGCCTCGCCGCCTGGCGTCGGGTCGTGTCGCAGGCCGCCCTCAACGGCGTCCCGACCCCCGCGTTCTCCTCGTCCCTCGCCTACTACGACGGCGTGCGCGCCGAGCGGCTGCCCGCCGCGCTCATCCAGGCGCAGCGCGACTTCTTCGGCGCGCACACCTACCGCCGCACCGACCGCGAGGGCACCTTCCACACCGAGTGGTCGGCAGACCGCTCCGAGCAGGAGGCATGAGCGCACCCGTGAGCACCACCAGCACCGACGCCGGCCCCGGGTTCCAGCCCGTCATCGTCGGCTCGGACATCGGTGTGTACGCCCTCGCCCGCTCGTTCCACGAGCGCTACGGCGTGCGCACCACCGTCGTCGCCTTCGCCGAGCCGGGCCCGATCGCGCACTCGCAGATCATCGACACCGAGCTGTCCGGCACCGCGCCCGAGCAGATCGTCGCGGCGCTCCAGGACGTCGCGGGCCGGATGTCGGCCCCCGGCCGCACCCTCGTGCTCCTCACCAACATGGACTGGGTGGTGCGCGTGCTCGTGCACCACCGCACGGAGCTCGAGGCCGCCGGTTACGTCGTCCCGTTCGCGGACGCCGCGCTCATCGACCGGATCTCCGACAAGGCGGAGTTCCAGGAGGTGTGCGCGGAGCTCGGGATCCCGACGCCGGCCACGGTGATCCAGGACTTCGCCCGGGCGGCCGAGCCCGGCTGGGAGCCGCTGCCCGTCGGCTTCGACTTCCCGGTCATCGCCAAGCCCGCGAGCAGCGCCGACTACCACGACGTGCAGTTCGCCGGGAAGAAGAAGATCTACGAGATCGCGACGCCGGCCGAGCTGGACCGGCTGATGATCTCGCTGCGCGAGGCCGGCTTCCGCGGGCGCTTCCTGGTGCAGGAGAACATCCCGGGTGACGACACGCGGATGCGGTCGGTCACGGCGTACGCCGACTCGAGCGGGAGGGTCACGCTGCGCTCCTCGGCGCAGGTGCTCCTCGAGGAGCGCACGCCGGCCGCGCGGGGCAACCCGTCGGCGATGATCGTCGAGCCGATCGACGAGATCCTCGACGCCGCCCAGCGGATCCTCGAGCACACCGGCTGGCGCGGGTTCGCGAACTTCGACGTCAAGCTCGACCCGCGCGACGGCGTGTTCAAGTTCTTCGAGCAGAACCCGCGCATCGGTCGGAACAACTACTACCTCACCGCGGGCGGGCAGAACCCGACCGAGGCGCTGGTGGACGACGTCGTGCACGGCGTGCGTCGCGAGCCGGTGACGGCGGACCGCGAGGTCCTGTACGCCGTCGTGCCGAAGCGGTTGCTGCGCTCGTACGTGCTGGACCCCGAGCTGCGCGCCCGCGTCGTGCGGCTGCAGCGTTCCGGGCGCACCGTGCACCCGCTGCGCTACAAGGCCGACGCGTCGCCGCGGCGCCGCCTGTACGTCCTCACGGCGATGCTCAACCACGTGCGCAAGTACCGGCAGTTCTACCCGGCCGACGCGCTGCGCCGGAACTACGCGGCCAACAGCGCGGCCGGCACGTCGTCGACCACCGGCGCCAAGGAGGCATCGTGACGCAGACCCCGCAGCGGCGGCTGCAGCCCGTCGTCCTGGGCGGCGACATCGGCGCGTACAGCCTGGCCCGGGCGTTCCACGAGGCGTACGGCGTGCGCTCCGTGGTGGTGTCCGGCGCGTCGACGGGCCTGGTGCGGCACTCGCGCATCCTCACCCACGTGGCCGAGCCGCGGATCGACGACCCCGAGGCGATCGTGGCGCGCCTGCGCCGGATCGCGGACGAGCACACCGACGCCGACCTGGTCGTGGTGGGCTCCGCCGACTGGCTGGTGCGGATGCTCGTGCAGCACCGCGACCGCCTCGAGGACCGCTACCTGGTGCCCTACGTGGGCGAGGAGCTGCTGCTGCGGCTCACCGACAAGGAGGAGTTCGGGGCCCTGTGCGCCGAGCTCGGCCTCGCGCACCCGACGACGGTCGTGCACGACGTCGCGTCGGGCAGCGAGCCGGACACGAGCGGGCTCACGTTCCCCGTGATCGCGAAGGCGGCCAGCACCGCGGCGTACCACGACGTCGAGTTCGCGGGGAAGAAGAAGGTCTTCCTCGTGGACACCCGCGCCGAGCTGCTCGACCTGCTCGGGCGCGTGAAGGACGCCGGGTACGTCGGCTCGTTCGTGGTGCAGGACTACATCCCGGGCGACGACTCCGGCATGCGGATCCTCACCTGCTACAGCGACGCGCAGGGCAAGGTGCGGTTCTCCTCCTTCGGGCACGTCCTGCTCGAGGAGCACGCCCCCGGTGCCCTCGGCAACCCGGCCGCGATCGTCACGGGCACCCAGCCCGAGGTCGTGGAGCAGGCGCGCCGCCTGCTCGAGCACGTCGGCTGGACCGGCGTCGCGAACTTCGACCTCAAGTACGACCCGCGCGACGGCCGGTACGTGTTCTTCGAGCTCAACCCGCGCCTGGGCCGCTCGAACTACTACGTCACGTCGACGGGCGCCAACCCGGTGAAGTTCTACGTGCACGAGCACCTGCGCGGGCTCGACCCCGACCCGCGCGCCGCGCTCGGGCCCGACGTCCCGCTCTCCGGCGACGGCGAGGTCACCACGGAGCACCTGTACACGGTGCTGCCGGGCGCCCTGCTGCGGCGCTACGTCGCGGACCCCGCGATCCGCTCCAGGACGCGGCGCCTGCAGCTGACGCGCCGCGCGTCCAACCCGCTCTGGTACCGCAAGGAGTGGGACCCCCGCCGGGTCGCGTACCTGCTGGTGGCGCAGCTCAACCAGTTCCGCAAGTACGCCAGGCACTACCCGGTGGCGCAGTCGCGGGCCCTCGCCTGGACCGGCCCGGCCGCACGGCAGGGCACCCGGGAGGGCGCGTGACCCCGGAGGCCGGGCACGACGCCGACGGGGCGGTCGACGACCGCCCCGTCGGCGTGATCGGCGGCGTCGGCCCGTTGGCCACCGCCTACTTCCTGCAGCGGGTGGTGCAGCGCACCGACGCCGAGCGGGACCAGGACCACGTGGACCTCGTCGTGCTCAACCACGCGACCATCCCGGACCGCACGGACTTCGTGCTCGGGCGGTCGCCCGCCGACCCGGGCCCCGTGCTCGCGCGGGACGCCCGGCGCCTGCAGGACTTCGGCGTGCAGTTCCTCGTCATGCCGTGCAACACCGCGCACTACTTCACCCAGCAGGTGCTCGACGCGGTGACGGTGCCGTTCGTCTCGATCATCGACGTGACGGTCGCGGCGGCGCGCGAGCGGGTGCCCGGCCTGCGGCGCGTCGGCCTGCTGGCCACGGCGGGCACGGTCGCGTCGAAGGTGTACGACGACGCGTTCGCCGCCCACGGGATCGACGTCGTCGTCCCGGACGCGGCGGACCAGGACGTCGTCAACGCGGTGATCTACGACCAGGTCAAGGCCGGCCGGCCGGCGGACCCTGACGCGCTGCGCGGCGTGGCGGCCCGGCTCGTGGAGCGCGGCGCGTCGGTCGTCGTGCTCGGGTGCACGGAGCTGTCCGTCGCGGCGGTCGACCACGACCTGCTCGACGAGGAGCCCTTCCTCGACTCCATGGACGAGCTGGTGCGCGCGACGATCACGGGTGCCGGGCACCGCGTGCGCTGACGCCCCGCACGCCGCACGGCACGCACGAGGGCCCCGTCCGCCGGACGGGGCCCTCGTGCGTGTCAGGGTCGGAGGGGACCGGCCTCAGTCGCCGATCTCGCTGGTCCCGGCGTACAGGTGCAGCACGGGGACCTGCAGGTGCTCGCGCGCGCGCGACGCCCAGTCGGAGCGGAAGGTGTCGGCGACCACGTGCGGGTAGGTCACCACGACGACGTCCTGCACGGAGTCCGGGCCGCCCTGGGCGGCGACGGCGGCGCTCAGGGCGGGCAGCGGGTCCTCCTCGGTGACCGTGCCCTCGGCGGCTGCACCGGCGGCCCGCAGCGCCGCGAGGGACCGCTCGAGGCGCTCTGCGGCGGTCACCTTCGCCTGCTCGGGCGTGGGCTCCTTGCCCACCAGGTCCTGCCCGGCCTCGCGCAGCTCGCCCACCCACAGGTGGTCGATGATCGCGGC
Organism: Isoptericola sp. NPDC056134; assembly: GCF_042264825.1. Lineage (NCBI taxonomy): Bacteria > Bacillati > Actinomycetota > Actinomycetes > Micrococcales > Promicromonosporaceae > Isoptericola > Isoptericola sp. NPDC056134. The sequence goes on along the minus strand of NZ_JBHJVM010000005.1, from coordinate 59,774 downwards.
GACCACGTTGCGGTCGGTGTCCGAGGGGACGAGCACGCGATAGCGCTCGGCCTGCTCGTCGTGCAGGGACAGGATGTGCGCCACGTCGGCGTCGGTGAGGGCGTCCTCGGTGAGGACGACGGTCGTCGGCATGCCAGCACCGTAGCCACCCGGGGCCGCGGATGCGAGGCCAGGCGCCTGCCGGGGGCCGGGACGTGACGCGTGCCTCTCCGCCGCCGTTCCCGGGATCGCTCAGCGCAGCAGCCAGCGCGCGACGAGCGTGCCCGTGCTCGGCGCGTGCAGCAGGTGCGCGAGGCGGGCGGGCGTGGGCGGCGTCGCCGGGATCCCGGCCGGCGCAGGGGCCTCGCCGGGGGCCCCGGCGGGTGAGGCGGCGACGATGCGGGAGGGTCCCGGCCCGACGAGGCACGGGCTCGTGGTCACGCACAGCTCGTCGACCAGGTCCTCCGCGAGCAGGGCGGCCAGCAGGGTCGGCCCGCCCTCGCACAGCACGCGACGCAGCCCCCGGTCGGCGAGGGCGGCGAGGCCGGCGCGCAGGTCCACCTCGTCGGGGTCGTGCGCCGACGCCACCGTGAGCACCCGGTCGGCGGGGACCATCCGGCTCGCGGTCCGCGCGCCGGCCTCGCCGGTGAGGACCAGCGGCGGCCGGTCGCCGTCGGCGAGCTGCTGCGGCACGCGGCCGGAGCGGCTGACGAGCGCGAGCTCCAGGGGACGGTCGCCGGCGGCGGGCAGGCTCTCGGGCCGGTCGAGCGCCGTGTAGCCCTCGTGCCGGGCCGTGCCCGCCCCCACCAGCACGACGTCGGCCGCGGCGCGCAGGACGCGGAACACGCGCCAGTCGGCGTCGTCGTTGATCGAGCCGGACAGGTGGTCCGGGCCCCACGCGCCGCCGTCGACCGTGCTGACGAAGTTGGCCCGCAGCCGGACGCCCGACCCGGTGCCCTCGTCGTACAGCGCGGCCAGGCGGGTCTCGGCGGGGTCGACCGGGAGATGCTCGGGTGCCGGGACGAGCAGGTCGAGGGGCGTGGTGGCAGATCTCACAGCGGTCAGCGTACTGACGCGGCGTAGCCTTGACGGTCGTGACGCTCACGCAGGACGAGGACCGGGACCAGGACACGGGCGCGGACGCAGTCGCGACGCCCCCCGCCCGGGGCGGCGCGGTGCCGTCCCTGTCGGCCGTGCGCCCGACCGTCTCCCCGGGCCGGCTGCTCGCCGACCTCGTGCCTCCGCGCCACTTCGCCGAGGCGCGCTTCTCCACCTACCGGGCCGACCCCGCCCACCCGAGCCAGACGACGGTGCCCGCCCGCCTGCAGGAGGTCGCGCGCGAGATCGTGGCGCCCCGGTCCTCCGGGCTGAAGGCGCTGTTCGGCCGGCGTCGCGCGGTGCCCGCGGTCTACATGGACGGCGGCTTCGGCGTCGGCAAGACCCACCTGCTCACCTCGCTCGCGCACGAGGTCGCCGCGACCCTCGGCGAGGGGTCGGTCGCGTACGGCACGTTCGTCGAGTACACGAACCTCGTGGGCGCCCTGGGCTTCCTCCCCACGGTCGAGGCGCTCGCCACGCGCCGCCTGGTCTGCATCGACGAGTTCGAGCTGGACGACCCGGGTGACACCGTGCTGATGTCCCGGCTGCTCCGCGAGCTCGCGGACCGCGACGTCGCCCTCGCCGCGACGTCGAACACCCTGCCCGAGGCGCTGGGCGAGGGCCGCTTCGCGGCCGAGGACTTCCTGCGCGAGATCCAGGCGCTCTCCTCCCGCTTCGAGGTGCTGCGCGTCGACGGCGAGGACTACCGGCACCGCGCGGTCGTGACCGAGGCGTCCCCGCTCGCGGCCGACGTCGTCGCGCGCGCGGCGGCCGACCACCCCGGCGCGGTCCTCGACGAGTTCGACGGGCTGCTCGCCCACCTCGCGACCGTGCACCCGAGCCGCTACGGCGCCCTCCTCGACGGCGTGGAGCTCGTGGCGCTCACCGGCGTGCGCCCCGTGCAGCGGCAGGAGGTGGCCCTGCGTCTCGTGGTCCTCGTCGACCGCCTCTACGACCGCGACGTCCCCGTGCTCCTCGCCGGCGACGGCGCGCAGCACCTGTTCTCCGACGAGATGCTGCGCGGGGGCTACCGCAAGAAGTACTTCCGGGCGCTCTCGCGCCTCGGCGCCCTGGCGGAGGAAGGTCGGCGCCTGACGGCGTGACGGCCCCCTGACGACCGCTGACGACGTCGTGACGGCCCCCTCACACGGCCGCTGACGACGTCGTGACGGCTCGGTGACGGCCCGCCCGCGGCGAGCCGTGGCCGCTACGGCTCGACCGGGCCGGCGTGCAGCACGGCCGGGGCGCGCGGCGGGATCCGCAGGACGCCGTCCGCGAGCGTCGTCCCCTCGGGGTCCCAGGCGGCCAGGACCTCCGTGCCGGCCGGCAGGGAGGAGACGTCGACGTCCGCCGGCTCCGTGCCGGTGACCAGCGCGACGGCGGTGCGCCCGCGGCGGCCGAGGAGCGTCGTCCCCTCGGTCCGCACGTCCACCGGAAGGTCTCGGTCCTCCGACGCGGCGGGGCGCAGGGACAACAGCGTCCTGGTCCAGTCGACGAGACGCCGTGCCCGCTCGTCCCTGGCGGGGACGGGGAGGTGCTCGGTGTCGAGCACCGGCGGCGTCCCGGCGAGGATCGCGAACGTCAGCAGGCACGCCCGGTCGTCGTCGGTCGAGCCCGAGGCCTCCAGGGAGGGCTCGCCCGCGTCGGGCGTCCACGGGACGGAGCGGTTCGCGGCGGGCAGCCGCGTGAGGTCGCGCACGAGCACCGCGGAGGCCCGCTGCGCGGCGCGGTGCGCCCGTCGCAGGCTGGGCGGCCGCCACGGTGCCGTCGTCGGGGGGAACACCTCGTGCGCGAGCCGACGCAGGTCCTGGACGGCGTCGGCGTCGCCCGGCGCGGCGAGGATGTCGTGCACGACGGTGGTGAGCCGGTCGCTGCGCCCCGGCCCGTCGACGAGGAGGTGGAGCCGGCGGCCGAGCTGCTCGCCGAGGTGGTGCACGTCCTCGGCGAGCTCTCCGAGGAACGGCACCGCCGAGCGGTCCACGAGCGCCTCGACGTCGAGCAGCAGGCCGTCCACGTGGAAGTCGCGCAGCCAGCGCTCGGCGTCGGCCACGAGGAAGTCGCGCGGGCCGCGGCTCCCGCTGCCGTCGAGGTTGATCCGCGGGCTGTCGGAACCCGGCGGGCCCGGCCGCGCGCCGGTGCGGGGACCGATCCGCGAACCGGTGGCGTAGGGACCGAAGGCGTGCAGGCCGAGGTCGTCGGCGACGGCCCACCGGTGGGGCGCGTCCAGGACGACGGCGAGCCCGCACCGGTGCGCGCGGTCCACGAACCGGTGGAGCGCGCCGGGGCCGCCGAGCGGCTCGTGCACGGCGAACAGGCGCACGCCGGCGGCCGGGCCGCGGTCGGGGTCGTGCGCGGCGACGGGGGAGAGCTCGACGCCCAGGACACCGGTCGCCGCGACGTCCTCCAGGAGGTCGGCGGCCGCGTCGAGGGTGCCGGCGGCGGTGAACGTGGGCAGGTCGACGCGCAGCAGCGCGCCGGTGTCGAGGTCCACGCCCCGCCAGGCGCCGTCGGTCCAGCAGAACTCCTGGTCCAGCACCCGCGAGGGGCCGTGCAGGCCGCGCGGCAGCCAGGCGCTGCAAGGATCCGGGACCGGCGGTCCCCCGTCGACGGAGAAGAGGTAGTCGGTGCCGGGCGTGAGCTCGGCGTCCGCGCGCCAGTACCCGGGCTCGTGGGCGCCGACGAGGCGCAGGGGGAGCCGGGAGCCGGACGCCGGAAGCACGACCTCGACCGTGTGGGCCCGCGGCGCCCACACCAGCGGCCGGGGCCCCGGCCAGCGCTCCCGCGTCCCGGGGAGCGGGGGAGGGGTTCCGGGTGCCGCCCTGTCGGCAAGGCCTGCATCGGCAGCGGTCACGGCGGACACTCTAGCCACCGGAGGCAACCTTCGCGGCTCCGGGTCCAGGTGCCGGATGTCGCGGGCGCAGGTGGCGCGCAGCGTTCGCCCGGCCGGCGTCCGGCGCGCGTGCAGGCGGAGATCCCGCCGAGCGGTCCGCGTTAAATAGTGTGCCAAGCGCGAGCGCGGCACACCGCCGGCTGCTAGACCTTGGCCATGAGCACGGATGGCACAGGCACCCGACCCACGGTGCCGGTGGACAGGTTGGACGAGTCGATCGCCTCGCAGGCCAGGCTGGCACCCCGGCGGCGCCCGCTGGGCGATCGCGACCGGGACGCCAGGTCCGGGGGAGACGCGGCGAAGGCGCCTGCGTCCCTCTCCGCGGCGGAGCTCGGCCCCATCGAAGGCGCCTCGAGCGGAGTCTCCTGGGACGACCCGGACGAGCTCTGACCCCGAGCGTCGACGCGACCCCGAGGGCGCCTGGCGTCAGCGGGGCAGGCGGTCCGCGCCGACGGGGACCAGCCGCGGCATCCCGGCGGGGGCGACACGGCTCAGCGCGACGTAGCGCGCCTCGGCGCGGTGCAGCCTGATGTGCTCGTCGAGGGACCAGTCCGGCCCGTTGGTGAGGACCATCCCGCAGGAGCAGTCGATCTCCACGGCGCCGCCGTGGCCGTGCCGGACCTGCCCCACCGTGACGTGCGACGCCCGGGCGTGCGCCTTGGCGCGGTGCATCGTCGCGGAGACGGGGTCGGGCGCGGTCGGCGGCACGTCGACGGGGGCGGGGAGGGGCTGATCCACGCGGGCGAGCCTACCTAGTGGGTGTGCGCGATCCCGAGCTCGTGCATCCGCTCGTGCTCCTCGCGCGCGGCCTGGCGTGCGGCGATGCGCGCCTGCACCTCCTCGCGGCGCAGCGGGGGCACGGTCTTCGGGGGCTGGCGTCGCTCGGGGAGCTCGCCGAGCAGGCGGGTGACGATCTCCGCGATCTCCGCGGTCGCCTGCTCGCACGGCTCGCGGGTGGCGGCGCTCGCCGAGCGCTGGACGCCCGTCACCTTGCGGACGAACTGCTCCGCGGCGGCCCGGATCTCCTCGTCGGTGGCGGGCGGCTCGAGCCCCCGCAGGGTCGTGATGTTGCGGCACATGCTCTCGACGCTACGCCGCGGGGGTGACGAGGGCGACACCCTGCGGAGAGAGGGGCCCGAGGGCGGGTATGCGAAAGGCCGCCCCGGGCGAACCGGGACGGCCTCGTTCTGGTGGGCGATACTGGGATCGAACCAGTGACCTCTTCCGTGTCAGGGAAGCGCGCTACCGCTGCGCCAATCGCCCGTACGGCTGCTGCGCTTCCCGCGAGGGAATTGCAGAGCTCGGAGCGGATGACGGGACTCGAACCCGCGACCCTCACCTTGGCAAGGTGATGCTCTACCAACTGAGCCACATCCGCGCGACCGGGTCGTTCAGGATCACTGTCCTGGCCTCCCGGCGCCTGAGGAACATTACTCGACCTTCGGCGCGCTGGTCCAATCGCGGCCGTGTGACCTGCGACGCTGCCGCGCCTCCGGCCCTCGGTGGCGCGTCGGTGGGCGCGTCGGAGGGGCTGGCCCGTGTTCCGGGAACGACGAAGCCCCGACCGGATCCCGGTCGGGGCTTCGTGATGCTGGTGGGCGATACTGGGATCGAACCAGTGACCTCTTCCGTGTCAGGGAAGCGCGCTACCGCTGCGCCAATCGCCCGTGCTGCGAGGTGGGTACGGGATTCGAACCCGTGTATACGGCTTTGCAGGCCGCTGCCTCGCCTCTCGGCCAACCCACCTTGAGACGTGCTCTCTCGACGCTCGACGTGAGTCGATCAGAGAGTGGGCCTCCGAGCGGATGACGGGACTCGAACCCGCGACCCTCACCTTGGCAAGGTGATGCTCTACCAACTGAGCCACATCCGCACGACCAGGACCAGGACACCCTGCGGTGCCCGCCGTTCTGGCGCGCCCCAAACATTAGTGGACCCCTGGCGGTCCGTCCAATCGCCCCCGCCCGGAGCTCCGCGCGGGACCCGCTAGCGTGCTCGTGTGCACGAGCCGACCTCCTGGGCCGCGTTCGCCGGCCGCCGTGCGTCGCGCGCCGTCGAGTGCGTCGACCTCTCCGAGCAGCCGGAACGGCTCGACTCGGGGCTGTGGTTCGTCGTCGCCGACTTCGAGGCCGACCTGGGTCGCGACGGCGCGACGCGGCCGGGCGGCCGGGCCCGCGCGTGGCGGTTCGCCGACGTCGGCCCCGCGCCGGCGACGCAGAGCGACCCCGGGCCCTGGCACGGCCCGGCGCCGTCGTCCTGGACCAGCTCGCTCGACCGCGACACGTACGTGCGCGCCGTCGCCACGGTCCGGGACCGGGTGCGGCGCGGCGACGTCTACCAGGTCAACGTGTGCCGGGTCCTGTCCGCGCCGTTGGCCGCGACGGACGCCGGCGCCGTCGTCGAGCCCGACGCCGCCGCGCTCGCCGCCCGGCTGGCGGCCGGCAACCCCGCCCCCTACGCGGCCGCGGTGCACGTGCCCGCCGCGACCGGGCTCGACCCCGTGTGGGTCGTGAGCGCGTCGCCGGAGCTCTACCTCTCGCTCGAGGCCGCCCCCGGCGGGACGGCGTCGCTCGCCTCGGGCCCGATCAAGGGCACGGCGCGCACGCCGTCCGGCCTCACCGCCAAGGACCGCGCCGAGAACGTGATGATCACCGACCTCGTGCGCAACGACCTGCAGCGCGTCTGCCGCCCCGGCACCGTCGACGTGACCGACCTGCTCTCCGTCGAGGAGCACCCCGGGCTCGTCCACCTCGTGTCCCGCGTGCGCGGAGAGCTGCTCGCCGCCGGCCCCGGGCTCTGGGCGCGGGCGCTCGAGGCCACGTTCCCGCCGGGGTCGGTCTCCGGGGCGCCCAAGTCGTCCGCGCTGCGGCTGATCGCCGAGCTCGAGCCGACGGCCCGCGGGCCCTACTGCGGGGCCGTCGGCTGGGTCGACGGCGACGCCGGGCGTGCCGAGCTCGCCGTCGGGATCCGCACCTTCTGGTGGGAGGACGAGGGCGACGGCGGCGTCCTGCGGTTCGGCACCGGCGCCGGGATCACGTGGGGGAGCGACCCCGGTCGGGAGTGGGACGAGACGGAGCTCAAGGCGGACCGGCTGGTGGGTCTCGCGTCGTCGGAGCGATGAGTCGCCGCACCGATGAGTCTCCGTGCCCGGCGCCGTCTCCCCGTGCATGACACAGGTGACGTGCGACCTCGGCATCTCCCTCGACGGCATCTCCGCGGGGGTGAACCAGTCCCTCGACCAGCCGTTCGGCGACGGCGTCGGCGACGGCGAACGGATCATGCACGCGTGGATGTTCGACAACCCCGACGACCACCGGTCGGAGCTCGACGCGATCACCGCGGCGGGCGCGTTCGTCATGGGCCGCAACATGTTCAGCCCCGGCCGCGGGGACTGGGACCTCTCGTGGCGAGGCTGGTGGGGAGAGGACCCGCCGTACCACGCGCCGGTCTTCGTCCTGACGCACCACGAGCGCGACCCGATCGAGATGCAGGGCGGCACGACGTTCCACTTCGTGACCGGCGGGCCGCAGGAGGCCCTCGCCCGGGCGCGCGAGGCGGCCGGCGACCGGACCGTGTCCGTGGCCGGCGGGGCGACGACCGTCAACCAGTTCCTCGCCGCGGACCTCATCGACGAGCTGCGGCTGCACGTCGCGCCCGTGGTGCTCGACGTCGAGGGGGTGCGCCTGTTCCAGGGCGTCGGGACGCACGACCTGCGCATCGTGTCCGCGCGCGTCACGCCGGAGGTGACGCACCTGGTGCTGCGCCGCTGAGCACCACCCCGGCGCCTGTCACTCCGGGACGTTGCCGCTGTCGTGCCCCAGCAGGTACGGCGTCGTGACACCCGCGTACATGAGGTGCGCCACGAGGCCCTCGGTGGCGTGCGGCAGGTTGTGGCAGTGGTCCATCCAGATCCCCGGGTTGTCCGCGAGGAACGCGACCTCGTAGACCTCGCCGTCGGCCACCTCGAGCGAGTCCGTCCACCACGGGCTGCCGCTCGCGGCCACGCCGTCGCGGGACAGCACCACGACGTGGTGGCCGTGCAGGTGCATCGGGTGCGGGGCGCCGCTGCGGTTGTCGATCCGCATGCGCACGACGTCGCCCTCCGCCACCTCGAACATCGGGACGTCCGGGTAGGTGTGCCCGTTCACCGTCCAGTGCATGCCCGGCTTGCCGTCGAGGAACCCGGGCGCCCGGCCGATGACGTAGTCGAACGAGCGGTCGGCCGCGCCCGGGTCCAGGCCGAGCGGCGCCGGCGTCCCGTAGGTGAGCAGGTCGAGGGTCGCCGTCGGGCGGGCCGTCGCCGAGGACGCCGCGCCGTCGGGCCCGACGACGACGGCGGAGGCGCCGCCCAGCTCGACGCGCGCCGCCGAGCCGTCCGCCGGCGCCACGACGAGCAGGTCCGCGCGCCCGCCGGCCGGGACCACCACGGCGCGGTCGCGCACCTCGGGCGGGCCGTGCACGTCGGTGCCGTCGACGGCGAGGAGGCGGAACGCAGCCCCGCCCACCCAGACCGGCAGGACGCCGTTGTCGGTGTTGATCACCCGGACGCGCGCCGCCGTCCCCGGCGGGACGTCGACCGGCAGGTCCCCGGTCGCCCCCTGCACCGTGCGCCGCGCCCCGTACCGGTGCACCAGCGCCGGGACGTCGACGGCGTCGTCCAGCAGCCTCGCGACCTCCGGCCCGCCGACCGGTCGGGCGTCCCGCCGCGGGGACACGACCACCGCCCCGAGCAGCCCCTTGCGCACCTGCTCGTGCGAGACCTGGTGCGAGTGGTACCAGAAGGTGCCTGCGTCGGCGACGACGAACCGGTACGTGTGCGACCCGCCGGCCGGCACGGCGTCCTGCGTCACGCCCGCGACGCCGTCCGCAGCGTTCGGCACGTCGATCCCGTGCCAGTGCAGCGTGGCGCCGCCCGCCACGCTCTCGTTGACGAACCTCACCTCGACCACGTCGCCCTGCGCGGCGCGCAGCGTCGGGCCGGGGGTGGTCCCGTTCACCGTGTACGCGTCGGTCGCGACGCCGGGAGCGAGCTCGACGCGCTCGGCGCGTGCCGTGAGGGTGAGCGCCACGTCGGCAGGGCCGGGCGGGGCCACCAGGGCGTCGACGCTCGTGGCGGCGGCCGCGGGCCCGCCGCCGTGGCCCGCGTGCCCCTCGAGCGTCGTGACGCGCGGCCCGCTGCCCCGCTCGAACGCGCCCGCCTCCGAGACGGAGAACCGGCCGGGCGTCCTGCTGGTCTGCCAGAGCAGCAGGAGCGGGACCAGGACGGCCGCCGCCGCCAGGCCGGCGACGACGCGCCGCAGGACCGGTGAACGGTCGGCCGTCATGGTGCGCCGAGGTCAGGGCGTGACGCCGTCGGCTGCCAGGCCCGGGGACGCGACGGCAGGTGCGCCGCGATCGGCCCGGCCGCGCGCCGCCACGCGCCAGCCCGTGTACAGCGAGACGCCGAACAGCAGCAGCGCGTTGACCCCGTGCAGGCCGCCCAGGAACGGGACGCTGTGCCCCGCGATGCCCAGCGTGGCCTGGAGCGCCACCAGCAGCAGGATCGCGAGGCCCCAGCGCCAGGCGCCGCGCACGCCCGCGAAGAACGAGGCGACGAACGTCAGGAGGGCGACGACGGGGATCACCATCATCCCGTTCGTCCCGTGCAGCAGCATGCCGGACTGCTCCGGGAAGACCTCCTCGCCGGCGAACACCTGCTCCATCGCCGCCTGGTCGAGGACGCCGCCGTCGTCGATGTAGAGGCCCATGCCCGCCACCGCGTAGACGATCACGGCCGCCTGGACGACGACGCCCGCGGCGACGACGTACGCGAGCACACGAAACACCTGTCTCATGCCGATCACCTCGATCGTGCAGGGGCCGCGCTGTCGCGACCCGTTCTCTGATGGTGAGACGGGCGCAGTGCCCCCGCTACGAGCGACCGGGGTGAACCAGGGGTGAACTCGAACGCCCCGGGCGACGCCGTCCGGGCGTGATGTCGGGCACACTGGCCCCATGAGTCTGGTGATCTGGGCGGAGGGCCGCCTCGTCGGGCAGGGGGAGGCCGCGCTGAGCGCCGTCGACCACGGCATCACGGTCGGCGACGGCGTCTTCGAGACGTGCACGGTCTTCGACGGTCGGGCGTTCGCGCTCACGCGGCACCTGCGGCGCCTCGCGCGCTCGGCCACCGGGCTCGGCCTCGCAGCCCCCGACGAGCAGAAGGTGCGCGACGGCGTCGCGGCCGCGCTCGCCGAGGCCGTGCGCCTCGACGGCGCGTTCGACGGCCGGCTCCGCATCACCGTCACGGCCGGTGTCGGCCCGCTCGGCTCCGGCCGCGTCGACGCGCCGCAGACCGTCGTCGTGGCCGCGCAGCAGTCGGCCATGGCGCCCACGTCGCGGTCGGCGCGCTCGCCGTGGCCGCGCAACGAACGGTCCGCCGTCGCGGGCCTCAAGACGACGTCGTACGCCGAGAACGTGGTGGCCCTCGCGGACGCCGTGGGGAAGGGCGGAGACGAGTCGATCCTGCCCAACACCGTCGGCGACCTGTGCGAGGGCACGGGGTCCAACGTGTTCGTCGAGCGCGACGGCGAGCTGGTCACCCCGACCCTCGACTCCGGCTGCCTTGCCGGCATCACCCGCGCCCTCACGCTCGAGTGGGCGGCGGAGGAAGGGCTGCCCGTGCGCGAGGCGAAGGAGGGTGAGCTGTCCTTCACGGTGCTCGACGAGGTGTCTGAGGGTCGCGCGCAGCTCGCGCTCACGTCGTCGGGGCGCAACGTGCAGCCCGTCGTCTGGCTGGACGGCGTCGGCGTCGAGGTGGGGGACGTGACCCGTGCGGCGCGCGAGCTCTTCGAGCGGAACTGCCGCGAGCGCCTCGACCCGTGAGTGCCCGCGGCGCCGGTTTGGTCCGCCGCCCGATCTGTGGCTAATATCGTCCACGCACCGGGCGATTGGCGCAGTGGTAGCGCGCTTCGTTCACACCGAAGAGGTCACTGGTTCGAACCCAGTATCGCCCACCCGTAAGCAAGGCCCCTTGACCAGCGAGCACGCTGAGCAGGGGGCCTTGTCGCATCCCGGGGCCCGCCGCAGGTGGTCTGCTGCGCGGGCAGGCCCGCCGCTGGGGTGGTGTCATGGGCCGGGCCGGGGCGTGGCGGTCGCCCTCCACAGGCGGGGGAGTCGCGACACGGAGCCCGACCACGGGGGCGTCGACCTGCGAGGGCCGGCGTAGGACGTCTGCGGCACCCGCGACCGTCAGTGGCCGCTGCCCGTGACGATCCGGCGGCGTTCCGACTCGTGCACGCCCCCCTTCTTGTCCAGGGTCGCGCACGCCTCCTCGATGTCCCGGGCGAGCGTGTCGACGTGCTCCCGGCTGAGGGTCTGTTTGACGAGCGCTCGCATGATCGTCACGTCCTGCGCGTCGGGGGGCAGGGTGTACGCCGGGACCATCCAGCCGCGTTCGGCGGACAGCTGCCAGGCGATGTCGAACTCGTCGTAGGGCTGCCCCTGGTCCGCGAGCCGGAAGGCGACGAGAGGCAGCTGCTCCTCGCCGGCCCCGATCAGCTCGAACCGGCCGATGGCCTGCAGCTTCTCCGCCAGCGCGCGTGCGTTGAGCTGCATGTTGCGCATGATGTAGGTGTATCCGGCGCGCCCGTAGCGCACCAGGTTGTAGTACTGCGCCAGGACCATCGCGGAGCCGGTGGAGAAGTTCAGGGTGAAGGTGGCGTCGGTCTTGCCGAGGTAGTTCTCCTCGAACACGAGCTCCGGAGCGAGGTCGGCCCGCTCGCGGAAGATCAGCCAGCCGATGCCGGGATAGACGAGCCCGAACTTGTGGCCCGACACGTTGATGGACCGCACCTGCTCGAGGCGGAAGTCCCAGGGGGAGTCGGGGTAGAGGAACGGCCAGACGAAGCCCCCGCTCGCGGCGTCGACGTGCAAAGGGACGTCGAGACCTCGCGTCTCCTTGAGGTGCACCAGCAGGTCGTTGATACCCACGACGTCGTCCTTGTGCCCCGTGAACGTCGTGCCCAGGACGGCGGCGACCCCGATCGTGTTCTCGTCGACGTGCGGGGCGACGTCGTCCGGGCCGATGGTGTACTTGCCCGGCGTCAACGGGACGATCCTCGGCTCGACGTCGAAGTACCGGCAGAACTTCTCCCAGACCACGTGGACGTCGCCGCCGAAGACGAGGTTCGGGTTCGACGTCGACGCCCGCGCCGCCTCTCGGCGCTTGCGCCAGCCCCACTTCAGGGAGAGCGCGCCGAGCATGATCGCCTCGGAGGACCCCTGCGTGCGCGCGCCGGTCGTCTCGCCGGGCGCGTGGAAGAGGTCGGCGAGCATGCGGATGCACCGCTGCTCGATCTCCGCGGTCCGGGGATACTCCGCGTGGTCGATGAAGTTCCGGTGCAGGTTCTGGGCGATCACCCGTTGAGCCTCGGGCTCCATCCAGGTGGTCACGAAGGTCGCCAGGTTGCGTGCGGGGTCGCCCTCCAGCGCCAGATCCTCCCCGACCAGCCGCATCGCGTCGACGGCGGACATGCCGTCCTGGGGAAACTCGCTGGTCGGGACCTCTTCGATCGCAAAGCGGTTGCCGAACAGCGTGGCGTCGACGTCGCGTGGCGGGGTGCTCATGGGTACTCCTCCGGCCGGGCTCCAGGCACACATCCTCGTGCGTGCCTCCTGCGAAGTACTCACCCTCTTCGGGTGAGCGCGGGTGGGGGCGCCGGCGGGGTCGGCGCTGCGCGCGGGTGCGGCGCTCACCCGTTCGGGAGGAGGCCGCCCGCCTCTCCGGGGCCCACCCTGGAGGGGACCGCCCCCGCGCGCGCACCGAGGAGCCGACATGACCGACACCAGCTCGACCGCCGCCTACGGTTCGCCCGGCCCGTACGTCCCGGGCCAGTTCACCCAGACCCCCGAGGCCACGGGATGGGCGGGCTGGGTGGTCTTCGCCGGGACCCTGATGATCATGCTCGGGATCTTCCACGCCATCCAGGGTGTGGTCGCGCTGTTCAACGACGAGTACTTCCTCGTCGGTCCCAGCGGGCTCACCCTTCAGCTGGACTACAGCGCGTGGGGCTGGGTGCACCTGATCGGTGGGACCGTCGTGCTCCTGGCGGGCGTCGGCCTGCTGGCCGGCCAGACGTGGGCCCGGGTCGTCGGGGTCCTGCTGGCGATCGTCAGCGCGGTCGCCAACTTCGCGTTCATCGCGGCCTACCCGGTGTGGAGCACCATCATGATCGCGATGGACGTCGTCATCATCTTCGCCCTCACGATGCACGGCCAGGAGCTCCGCAGGCGCTGAGGTCCTCCCGCCGGTCCCGGACGGGGCCGATCCAGCAGGTCTGCAGCGAGAGAAGGGGAACGGGAGATGGCACAGCGGGCCGAGGCGGGCGCCATGATCTACGAGATCCGGGTCGACGGCCGGCTCGACCCGGCCCGGCTGGCGGACTACGCCGCGGTCACAGCACGGCACCAGGAGGCCGGGACCGTGCTGACCTGCGCCATCGTGGACGCGTCGGCGCTGACCGGCATGATCGCGCTGATCGCCGACCTCGGCCTGATCGTGCGTGACGTCCACCAGGTGTCGGCCGGCGCGTCGGTGACGCCGTCGACGGCAGCTCGCCGCGGTGACCCCGCGACCCGCTCGACCGCCCCGCCCGGCCCGGAGGGCATGACTCAGAGGGCATGACGTTCCGTGGCGATGCGGACGGCGTCACGCCGGCCGGCGGCCCCGAGCTTGCGATAGATGGCCCGCAGGTGCGTCTTGACGGTGTTGGACGAGACGAACAGCGCCTGGGCGATCTCGGTCGTCGTCATCGGGGAGCGGAGGTAGACCAGGACGGTGCGTTCTCGGGCCGTGAGCTCCCAGTAGGACCGTCGTCGGTGGTCGTCCCCGCGGGGCTGCATCCGCGCGACGATGTCGGCCACCAGCTCGAGGTGCCCGGTGCCCCAGGCCTGGTGGTCGTGGAGCAGACCGCGCAGGTCAGCGCCGCGCTCGACGAAGGGGCGGCGGATCCCGGCAGGGCTCGCCACCTCCAGCGCCCGCTCGAGCCGGCGGTGTGCCTCCCGCACCCTGCCGCGATCACGTTCCAGCAGGGCCTCGGTGAGCGTGGCGGCCACGTCGATGTGGGAGACGCGCCGGTCGGCGGGGATCCGGGCGAGGGCGGTCGCGGCCCCGGTGACGTCTCCGACCCGACGGGCGACCTCTGCCTCCCAGAGGCTCACGACGGGGTGTCGTTCGCCCGGGTCCGTGGTCGTCAGCGCGGCCAGCGCCAACTCGTCGCTCCCACGCGCGTACGCCACGATCGCGTCGACCAGCCGGGCGAAGCCGACCAGGTACGGCGGTGCCGCCTCGGCGGACACGCCCGCGAGCGCACGGGCACGGTCCAGGGCGGCCGCGTCGTCGCTCGCGACCGCGATCAGCGCGAGGAGGACCGCCGCGTGGAGCCGGTAGCCGGCCTGCCGTGGCGTGGCCCGGCGGAGCACCTGGTCGAGGCTGCGCCGGGCGGGCACGAGCTCGTCCCGCCAGAAGTCGGCGAGGCTGCACGTCAGGTATGCGGGGACGACGATGCCGGCCCAGTGCTGGCCCGTGCGGTGCGCCCGGCCGATCGAGTCACGGGCGAGCGCGTCGGCCTCGTCGAAACGCCCGCTCATGAAGAGCGGGACGGACATCGAGGCGCGGCACGCGAAGCCGATCGCCGGCAACTGGTGCTCGGCGGCGAGAGCCGCGCCCTCCCTCAGGTGCCGGAGCGCGGTGGCGGGGTCGCGCTGGAGCTGGGCGACCGCCTCTCCGACGAGGAGGTGCCCGAACGCGCGGGCGACGGGCGCGTCCGTCGCGTCACGGAGTGCCGCGCGCCCCCGGCGGACCGCCTCCTCCGGGCCGGGCCGACCCGGGGCCAGGAAGTCCGTCAGGAGCACGTCGGTGAGCTCGAACCGGCGGCGGCGTCGGGCCGGCAGCCGGCCCGCGACGGAGCGGGCCCTGCTCATCGCGATATCGGCTGACCGACCGTCGAGCAGCTGCCCCACCGCGCGGAGCTGGAGCACCTCGGCGTCGTCGGACCAAGGCGCGGGGATCCGTTCGCACAGGTCGGTCAGGGCACCGGAGTCGCTGCGGACGAGGAGCTCAGGCCAGCGCTCCGTGAGCACGTCGGCGGCGAGGCCGGGGTCGTCCGCCGCGAGAGCGGCGGAGACGGCCTCGGCGGCGTCACGCGTGCGCCAGTGGTTCGCGACGACCCGATGCAGCTCCTGAACCGTCCCGGGCGACCTCTCGGTCATGATGGCGCGGCACTGGGACGCGAACACCGGGTGCCAGCGGTACGACGGCTCGCTCTCCGTCTCTGCCTCGGGTGCCAGGAAGACGGCCTTCCGGGCCGCCTCCGCGAGCAGCTCGGCACCGCCCGTACCGTCGTGGAGCGCCTCCGCCAGCCCGGCGTCGATGCGGTCGCCGACGGTGGCCCGCATGACGAACCGTGCCAGGTCGGGCCGCAGCGCGCCGAGCACCTCCTCGGTCAGGTACTCGGTGAGCGGGAGGTCGCCACGCTGCAGACCTGCGAGCCGGTAGACGGGTGCGGGGTCGTCCTCGACCGTGAGGAGGGCCATCCGGACGGCGGCCGGCCAACCCCGGGTGAGCGCGCTCAGCGAGCTGGCGACCTCGGGGGTGAGCGACGGGCCGGTCAGGGCGGCGAGCTCGGCGATCTCACGGGCGGAGAAGGCGAGGTCGTGCTCGCGTACCTCGCCGAGCTCGCCCGCGAGACGCAGGCGGTGCAGCGGCAGCTCCGGATCCGACCTGCTGGACAGGAGGAGATGGAATCCGCCGGGGGCGAGGCGGATCAGCCGCGCGAGGACCTCCCGCGCCTTGGCGCCGGCGAGCAGGTGGAGGTCGTCGACGACCAGGACCATCGGTTCGACGAGCGCCTCGATCGCGCGCACCAGCTCGTCGTGGTGGTCGGGCCAGCCGGCGTCCCGCGGCCACCGGCCGATGGGGTCGCGGCAGGCGATCTCCAGGAGCGGGCCCGCGTCGGCCCCTGCCTGCCCGTGCGCCGCGACCTGCAAGGCCGCGACCACGTGACGGAACAATCGGCGCGGGTCGCTGTCGAACGCGTCCACCGTGAGCCAGCCGACGGTGGTGTCGGTGCGGTGGCGCCACTGGGCCAGCACCGAGGTCTTCCCGAAGCCGGCGGGTGCTGCCACGAGCGTCACCGGGCGGTGGACGACGACGTCGTCCAGGAGCGACATGAGCCGGGCGCGCGGGATGATCTGCTCGCCGAGCGGGGGGACCGTGACCTTCGTGACCGGCGTCGAGAGGGCCGCGTCGCCGGGGGCGTGCATCCCGTGCGCCGGGCTCTCCGCGCCGGCCGGCGTCCGGGTCAGGGGCGGCCGGTGGGCGCCCGGGACCGCCCCGGACAGGCGGAGCTCCGGGGTGACCTGCGACGCCCCGCGCGAGCGCCCGTCGGGGTTGCTCATCCTGGACCCGTGGCTCTCTGCCGTCGCCGCCCACCGCCGGCACGTTGTCAGCGTCCGGATCGTCGACGAGGCGGACGTACCGTGTCGAGTGTAGGAGCGGGCCGGGCGGTCTGTCCCACGTCGGGCACCCCGGCGCCATGACTTCACCCTCATGTGCACCTGTCGACAAGCGCCTCAGGCTCATGCTCTGCTCCGCGAGAACGGGTGGGGCCCGGTGCTCGTCCCGGACCACAACTCCGACGACCTGAGAGCCCGGTTCGGGCTCGACGGCGCGACCCTCGCCACGCTCCGCGAGCACCGGCTGCTCGACGACAGGTCCGCCGACGGCGAGCTCCGGCACTTCTCGGCTGATCGTCGTCGACCGTGGCATGCAAGCGCTTTCCTCCGTCCGTGCACTGTGGTCTGCTGTCGGCCCATGATCCTCAACGGAGTGCCTTGGTTCGACGACCGCGGCGAGGTCGTCAACGCCCACGGCGCCTGCCTCGTGGACCACGAGGGGCGCTACTACCTGTTCGGCGAGCACAAGACCGACGACGTCAACCGGTTCGACGGCGTGGGGTGCTGGTCCTCGGCCGACCTCGAGCACTGGACGTTCGAGCGCGTCGTCCTGCCGGTGCAGCCGGACGGTCCGCTCGGGCCGGACCGGGTGGGCGAGCGCCCGAAGGTGATGCGCTGCCCGGCCACCCGGCGCTTCGTGATGTACGTGCACGCGGACGACCTCGGCTACACCGACCCGCTGGTCGCCGTCGCCACGTGCGACACCGTGGCCGGCGAGTACCGCTGGCACGGCCCGCTCGTGCACCAGGGCGAGCCCGTCCGCCGGTGGGACATCGGCGCGTTCCAGGACGACGACGGCACGGGCTACCTGCTGGTGCACGAGGGCGACGTGTATCGGTTGGGCGACGACTACCTGACGGCGGAGGAGAAGGTCGCGGAGAACCTGGCCCCCGGCGGCGAGTCGCCCGCCATGTGGCGCTCCGACGACGGCTACCACCTCCTGATGTCGCGGAAGACGTCCTGGGAGCGCAACGACAACGAGGTGCTCACCGCGCCGTCCGTGCACGGCCCGTGGCGGCACGCCGGGCTCCTGGCGCCCGAGGGCACGCTGACCCACAACTCGCAGTGCTCCTTCGTGGCGCGGGTACGGCGGGGCGACGACGTCGTGCCGATGTACCTCGGCGACCGCTGGTCGTTCCCGCACCAGGCCTCGGCGGCGACCCAGGTGTGGCTGCCGCTCCTGACCGACGGCGGGCCGGCGCGGCTGGGGGAATACTGGCCCGCCTGGGACCCGGCGACCGGGGAACCGGTGCCCCTCGACCGCGACGCCGCGGGCGCCGTGGCTGCCGTCGACGCGCAGTTCCGGTCCGCCGGCGCCGGCGATCGCCTCGAGGTCGACCTGGAAGGGGCGCGGTTCGCCGTGGTCGGCACGTCGGACGACGAGAGCGGGTACGCCCGGGTCGAGCTGCTCGACGACGGGCGCGTCGAGACGTCGCACCTCGTGGACTTCTACTCGAAGGTGCCCGACACCGGCCCGCGCTACGTCTCGCCCGTGCTGCCGGCGGGGCGCTGGACGCTGCGCGTGACGCCCACGGGCGAGGTGCCGACGTGGTCCCAGAAGGACGGCACCAGGTTCGGGTCGACGGGCAGCCGCGTCACCGTGCACCGGGTGCTCGTCCTCGCCTGATCGGATCGCCCCGAGGGCGGACCCGCTCAGGCAGGCGGCATCTCGATGGTGATGTTGGCGCGCTCGGTGCCCGGCGGGTCGCCGAGGGTCGCCCAGAAGTCGGTGTCGCGCATCCAGCCGGGGAGGCCGGCGGGGAGGTCGCGGCTCGGGATGGCGGGCAGCTCGGCGGGCGTGAAGTCGGCGCCGTAGGGGACGAGGGGGCGCGCCTCGTCGGGCTGCTGGATCCTCGCGTGCAGCCGCCCCAGCGCCACGTTCCAGTTGTCGAGCAGGTCCTGGCGGCTGATCGGCCCGCCCGGCTTGTCCGCCGTCGGGTGCAGGGCTCGCTGGTGGAACACGGAGACGCCGGCGCCCTCGGGCGAGGTCACGAACGTGCGCCAGGCCTCGAAGGCGGGGGTGCCGAACGTCACCACCGCCTCGATGCGGCCCGGCGCGAGCGCCGCCGCGAACCACCGGTGGCGGTAGGCGACGACCTCCGGGTCGTTCAGGTGGGGCAGCGCCATCTTCTGGTTGTAGATGCCGTAGAGGAACGCGTTGACCATGAGGTAGCTCGACGTGAACCCGAGCTTCTCGACGAAGCCCTGCACCCGGCGTCCCGCCTGCCCGGACAGGATGCGCCGGGTGAACGCCTCGGTCTGGGCAGGGTCCTGCCCGACGACGAGCAGCCGGGCGGTGCCGTTCGCGCGGCCCCGGTAGAACACGGGCCCCCACAGCGACCGGAAGCCGTCGGCGCCGCGGAACACGGTGTCGTCGGGGTAGGTGCGGCACAGCGTCCGGAACCGGCCAGTGGGCCCGGCGTCGAACGGGTCGGTGATCATGGCGCCTCCTCACCGACAGGGAGCGCCGCGCGGCGTCCGCACGCACGCGCACGACCGGGTGAAGTCGGGGCGCGCAGCCGGTGGGACGCTGTCGCCCGTGCCGACAATGAGGGAGCAGTCCCGGTGCGGGCGCCCGCCCCGCCGGGGTCGACCTCAGGGGGACGGCCATGGCGCAGCTGGTCATCACCGGGAACGTCGCGACGATGGCGCAGGGGGCGACGGCGCCCCCGGTGCCCGGTCGGGTCTGGATCGACGGCGACACCGTCGTCGACGTGACGACCGGGCGCCGCCGGGTCGCCGGCTTCTCCCGGGCCCCGGAGGTCGACGTCGGCGACGCGGTCGTGCTGCCGGGGTTCGTCGACATGCACAACCACCTGGCCTACAACGCCCTGCCGCTCTGGACGGAGCCCGGCCGCACCGAGCCGTGGCTGCACAACAAGCACTGGCCGGACGCCGACACCTACACCGAGTCGATCACCGAGCCGGCCTGGGTGTACGCGAAGGCCTGCCCCGAGGCCCTGCTCGCCTACGTGCAGGTGCGGGCGATGGCCGGGGGAGCGACCGCGGCGCAGGGGTGGCCCACCGCGAACCGCGGGTATCGCACCGTGATGCGCAACGTCGACGCCGAGGACGTCGGCACCGGCCGGGACGACCTGATCTACACCTCGGTGGTCACCAAGACGGGCGAGGCGCTCACCACCGCCGTCCGCCGCATGGCCGCAGGCTCCGGGTTCATCTACCACTGCGCGGAGGGGCGCCGCGGCTCCCGCGTCCTGGCCGACTACACGGACCTGGACCGCGCCGACGGGCTGCTCCCCACCCTGCTGGCCGTGCACGCCTGCGCGGTGGACGCCGACGGCTGGGCCCGGTGGGACACCGCCGAGGCGGGCGGTGTCGTCTGGTCGCCCCTGTCCAACCTCCTGCTCTACGCCGAGACGACGCTCGTCGACGACGCGCGCGCCCGCGGGATCACCGTGTGCCTGGGCAGCGACTGGGGCCCGTCGGGCACGAAGAACCTCCTCGGCGAGATGAAGGTGGCCCGCATCGCCGCCGACCACCTCGGCTACGACCTCACCGACGCACAGATCGTCGAGATGGTCACCAGCAACCCCGGCACGCTGCTCGAGCGGTGCTGGCACCGACCCGTCGGCCGCCTCGTCCCGGGGGCGCTCGCGGACGTCACCGTCGTGCGGGGGCGGGGGCGCGGCGACGCCTGGACGCGCGTCGTCGCCGCCCGGGAACGCGACGTCGCCCTCGTCGTCGTCGGCGGCGTCCCGCGCTACGGGGACACGAGCCTCATGACGGCGGCCGCGGCGCCGCCCAGCTTCGCCGCCACGGTCGGGGGCCGACGGCGCCGGGTCGCGGTGCCGGACCCCGCGGACCCGCAGCGGGCCTGGTCGTGGCGGGCGGTCCTGGACACGCTGCGGGAGGTGCAGCAGGACCCCCAGCAGGCCATCGCGACCGCCCAGGCGCGCGCCTCCGCCGGCCCGCGCTTCGCGGAGGACGCCGAGCTCGAGCTCTTCCTCGACATGCCCGACACCCGGCGCACCGGCCGTGCCGGGCCGCCCAAGGACCCGGCCACGGTCCGGATCCCGCCGGTGCCCGCGCCGGAGCACGACGCGGCGTACTTCGACCTCCTCGACGCCGCGCCGATCCCGCAGGGCGTGCTCGCCCCGCTGCGCGCGAGGTTCGGGCAGTGACGCCCCCGAGCCCGGCGGCCCTCCGGGCGCGCGCCGGCAGCCGCCTCGACGACGTCGTGCCCACCCGGGCCGAGCCCGGACCGGAGCCGGTGGCGCTCACCGCGACGCAGCAGCACGACCTCGTCGACCTCTGGACCACGCTGCTCACCGACGTCTACGTGCACGCCGGGCAGAAGCGCGCGCTCTACGGGTACGACCCGCTGCGGGCGCTCGCGGCCCTGCGCCGGGAGCTCCCCCTGCTCGACAGCGCCGGGTTCCTCCGGGCGCTCACCAGGGTGGTCAACCGGCTGCGCGACCAGCACACCCAGCTGTTCGTGGGCGCACCGGGGGCCGAGCCGTACGTCGCGGCGCTGCCGTTCCTCGTGGAGCCGTTCGGCCCGTACACGTCGCCCACGTTCCTGGTCACCAAGACGACGGGCGAGGCGCCCGACCCGGCGTTCGCCCCCGGGGTGCGGCTCACCACCTGGAACGCCGTGCCCTTCACCCGGGCGGTCGACCTGTTCGCCGACACCCTCACCGGGGGCCGGCCGGACGCGCGCCGGGCGCGCGCCCTCGAGACGCTCACCCAGCGGCCGCTCGCCTACCTGCCCCCGCCGGACGAGCTGTGGGTCGACGTCGGCTTCCGGCTCCCCGGGGACCCTGCGGGCGACCCCGACCGCACCGCCCGGTTCGAGTGGCGGGCGATCCGCCCGGGGGCGGCCGCGACCGCCGACGACCGGGTCGCGACCCGGACACGCCGCGGGATCGACGTCGTGGGCGAGACCGCGCGCCGCGCCCGCAAGCTGTTGTTCGCCACCGACCTGTGGGAGGGCGACCGGCAGGGTGTCCAGCCCCGGGCGAAGGGCTCCGGCTGGCTGCGCACCAGCGTGGCCGACGCCCTCGCCGCCCGGCCGGTGACGACCTCGCACGGCACGTTCGGCTACCTGCGGATCTGGACGTTCGACGTGCGCCACCCCGGACGGTTCGTCGACGAGGTCGCCCGGCTCCTTCGCCGGCTGCCCCAGGAGGGTCTCGTCGTCGACCTGCGTTCCAACCCGGGGGGCGTCGTCGACGCGGCCGAGCGGTTGTTCCAGCTCTTCACGGACCGACGCGTCGAGCCCGTGCGGTTCGCGTGCCGCGCGACGCCGGCGATGGCCGACCTCGCCGAGGCCGACGGCAACGGCGCCGACCTCGCCGACTGGGCGGGCTCCCTGCGCGCCGCCCTCGACCTCGGCGAGGAGTTCTCCCAGCACCTGCCGCTCGCGGACCCCGACCTCTGCAACGGCGCGGCCCGCGCCTACCGGGGACCCGTCGTCGCCGTCGTCGACGCCAACACCTACTCGTGCGGCGACCTCTTCGCGGCCGGGATCGTGGACCACGGCATCGGGCGGGTGGTCGCCGTGGGCGCCGCGACCGGCGGGGGTGGCGCGAACGTCTGGACCGGCGACGACGTCCAGTACGCCTACCACGCGGCCCACCGCACGCTCCCGGCGCCGCCGCCCGGGATCGGCTTCGCGCTCGCGGTGCGCCGCATGGTCCGGTCCGGCACGTCCGCGGGCCTCGCGATCGAGGACGTCGGGGTGGCCGGCGAGGAGCGGTACGACATGACCGAGCGTGACGTCGTGGACGGGAACCCCGACCTGCTCGAGCACTGCACCGCGCTCCTCGCCTCCGCGTAGCCGCGCGAGGTCAGGACGCCGGGGCCGCCGTCGTGAACAGTCCGCGGTGCACGATCTCCCGGGCCCGCGTGCCGCGGGCGGCGGCCAGGGACTTGAGGTCGGCGACGTTCTGCTCGAGGACGGCCGACGCCAGCGCCTCGCGGCCCCGACGTCGTACAGCCCCGGCCCTGTCGCGTTCCACCGCCTGCTGGCCGAGTGGCGCGAGGGCGACATGAGCGACGTCCTCGTGCTGTCCGGCGACGGGCCCGGCCCGGCCCGAGCGTGCCGGCGCCGGGCTCGCGGCGTGGCGCGGGTAATCTCGTCCCGTCCCCACCCGCAGGCCTGAGGAGCGACGACCCCGGTGAGACGTTCGTCCCCCAGCATCTCGGACGTCGCGCGCGCCGCCGGTGTCTCGATGGGCACGGTGTCGAACGTCCTCAACGGCACGGTGCGCGTGACCCCGGCGACCCGGGCCCGGGTCGAGGCCGCGATCCGGGAGCTCGGGTTCGTCCGCAACGGCGTCGCGCGGTCGCTGGCGGCCGGCCGGAGCTCGACGCTCGGCTTCGTGATCATCGACCTCGCGAACTCCTACTTCCTGGACATCGCGCGGGGCGCCGAGGAGGAGGCCGGCCGGGCGGGGCTGAACCTGCTGCTGGCGAACTCCGACATGTCGGAGGAGAAGCAGCGCACGTACGTCGATCTGTTCGTCGAGGACCGGGTGGCGGGCATCCTCGTCGCGGCGAACCACGGGTCGACGCACGACCTGCACCGCTCGGCGCCGGGCGTGCCGCTCGTCGTCGTCGACGCGCCGGGCGACCACTCCGACGTCTGCTCCGTGGTGCCGGACAACGAGCTGGGCGGCTACCTCGCCGCGACGCACCTCGTCGAGCAGGGGCGCCGGCGGCTCCTGTTCGCCGGCACGACCGAGCTCGTGCCGGTCCGCGACCGCCTGCTGGGGGTCGAACGTGCCGTCGCCGAGCACCCGGGCGTCGTGCTCGAGGTGGAGCAGACGGGGAACGTCCAGGTCGAGGACGGGCGCCGCGTGGGCGACGACATCGTGCTGCGCGACCCCCGCGAGCGTCCCGACGCCGTCGTCGCGGCGGCGGACCTGCTCGCCGTGGGCGTGCAGCAGTCGCTGCTGCTGTCGTCGTCGCTGCGGGTGCCGGACGACGTCGCGATCATCGGCTACGACGACAACCGCGCCGCGTGGGACTCCGCCGTCCCGCTGTCGACGATTCGGCAGCCGGGGGAGGCCGTCGGCCGGGAGGCGGTGCGGCTCCTGCTGGAGGAGCTGGAGACCGGACCCGAGGCCCACCGGCACCGGCTCGTCACGTGCGAGCCGCGGCTCGTGGTGCGGGCGAGCACCGCCGGAACCTCCTGACGGGTCGGCGGGGTCAGC
The DNA here is from genome assembly GCF_042264825.1 of Isoptericola sp. NPDC056134. Lineage (NCBI taxonomy): Bacteria > Bacillati > Actinomycetota > Actinomycetes > Micrococcales > Promicromonosporaceae > Isoptericola > Isoptericola sp. NPDC056134. The sequence continues at coordinate 36,137 of NZ_JBHJVM010000005.1, read as the reverse complement.
CGCCCGGCGGGAGCCGGCCGATGAGCACGTCGCGCAGGCCGGTGCGGGACCGCTCCGTGTCGTCGAGGTCGACCGGTCGCAGGCGACGGGGGAGTGCCGCGACGACCAGCGCGTACGCCTCGAGGACCAGCTCCTCCACGAGGTCGGGCGTGATCCCCGGCCCTGGGGCCAGCGAGATCCAGTGGCGCTTGTTCATGTGGTAGCCGGCGGTCACGCTCTCGAGCTCCTGGCGGAGCGCCTCGCCGTCGTCGGGCGTGCACTTGAGCGTCACGAGCGGGGTGCCCGTGACCTCCGTGGTCATGCAGAACACCTTGCCCTGGACCTTGAACACGTCGTGGTCGGGCCCGAAGGGCCAGGTGCGGGTGGCACCGGGGAGGGCGAGCGCGACGGCGGCGGCGAGGTCCTGGTGCTCGGAGGGCCCCATGCCCGCCTCAGCTCTCGCGGGTCGTGCGGAGCACGTCTCCCTCGGCCTTGGCCGCCGTCCAGAAGGTGCGGAGCATCTCCTCGGGGGTGAGCAGCGAGTCCCGCTGCTCGACAGGCTCCGCCTCGCCGGCGATGGCCTTGACCTCGTCGTGGATGCGTTCCATGGAGCTGTCGAGCGACGACGCGACGTCGGCGGCGAGCTTGAGCGAGTCCGTGAGGTGCCGGGGCACGTCGCGCGCGTACTTGTAGTAGATCTTGTGCTCGAGGCTCGCCCAGAAGTCCATGGCGATGGTGCGCAGCTGGATCTCGACGACGACGTGCTCGACCCGGTCGGAGAGGTACACGGGCACCTGGACGATGAGGTGCAAGGACTTGTACCCGTTCGCCTTGGGGTGGGCGATGTAGTCGCGCTCCTCCAGGACGGTGATGTCGGCCTGGTTGGTCAGCATGTCGCGGACCTTGTAGATGTCGGAGACGAAGCTGCAGGTGACGCGGACCCCCGCGACGTCGAACATCTGCTGGCGCACGCCGTCGGGCGTCAGCGGGATGCCCTTGCGGCGGCACTTCGCCACGATCGACTCGAGCGACTTGAGCCGCGAGCCCACGTGCTCCACGGGGTTGTAGTTCTGCATGAGCCGGAACTCGTCGCGCAGGATCGAGATCTTCGTCATGACCTCGTCGATCCCGAACTTGTAGGTGAGGACGAGCCGGCGCAGCTGGTCGACCAGCTCCCGGATCTCGGCGACCGCGGGAGTGTGCTGCTCGGGTCCGTGCCCTGCGTCCTGGCTCACGGGCACCACGGTAGACGGGTTTCCTGACGCTCGATAATCCGATAAAAACGGTCGGAACTGTTCGGTATTCGAGACGGTCGGGAGGAACCGTTGACACCCCCCTTCCGGAGACCTACGTTCCTGCGCACCGGGTCGGACGACCGCGGCGCCCCAGGCGGTGCGGCCGGACGTCCCGGATGGTCACGAGCTCCGACGCGAAGCCCCGGCTCGTCGGACGGCAACCCCCAGCGCGGGCGGGTGCCCCGGGTGAGGACCAGGCCGGCCGTCGCCGACGGCACGGCAACACGCGACCCCCGCCCCGGCGGGGAGCAGGAGAGGACGAGCATGCACCGCGACGCCACCACCGTGCGCCCCCTGTCGTCCCGGCACGTGCCGTCCGCCTCGCCGGTGACCTCGGCGTCCGCCCGGGCGTGGTGTCGACGCCGCTGATCGCGGCCTGATCGTCCGCCGCCCGCGGCGGACGACCCTCCTCGACGGCCCGGCACCTGCCGGGCCCGGCCGCAGACGGCCCCGCCCGCCCGTCCCGGCGGGCCTTCCTCCCCGTGCCCTCCCGACGGCGGCGCGCACCCGCAGGTCCACGACCCGCGCCCGAGTGCGCCCGTCCGCCGCGCCCTGATCGGAGCCGACGTGCCCTACTCCCTGCCCTCGACGTCCACCACCAGCACCCCGTCCCCCCTCGTCGTCGGCGTCGACCTCACGGCGGCCGGCGCCCGCCCCGGCGTGCACCGGGCGCGCGGCATCGTGCAGCCGCGGTCGTTCGACGCCGAGCGCTTCGTCCAGCTCGTGCGCACCGCCGACGGCGGCGGCCTCGACCTCGTCACCCTCGACGAGGGCTTCCTGCTGCACCCGGGCCGGCGGCAGGTGACCGGGCGGCTCGACGCGGCCGTGGCCGCCGCACGGGTGGCACCCCACACCACGCGGGCCGGGCTGGTCGCCGCCGTCGACACCGCGCACGTGGACCCGGCGCACGTCGCCCAGGCCGTCGCCCGCGTCGACCAGGCGAGCTCCGGCCGGGCCGGGTGGCAGGTCGGGCTCCCCACCGGAACCGTCGCCCAGGACGACGCGTGGGCGGAGCAGGCCCGCGACGTCGCGGCACAGGTCGTGCGGCACTGGGACGGGCTCGCGACGTCGGCCGGGCCGAACGCGGGTGACACGGCCGGCGCCGTCGCCGTCGACGACGAGGGGCGCTTCCGCGTGGACCACGACGGCATCCGCTTCGCCGTGCGCCGGCACCGGCCCGCCGAGGGCCGGGCCGCCGACGGGTCCCGGAGCGCCGGGACGCGGCAGGGGCGGCCGCCCGTCGTCGTCTCCGCCCGGAGCGAGGCCGCGCTCGACCTCGCCGCCCGGACGGCGGACGTCGTGCGCGTCGCCGCCACCGCGCCCGCCCGCGCCGTCCGGCTGCGCTCCCGGCTGCGCGACGCTGCCGAGGCCGCGGGCCGCGACCCCGACACGCTGCGCGTGCTCACCGAGGCGTATGTCGTGCTGGCCGAGGACCGGGCCAGCGCGCAGGCGCGGCTGGAGCTGGTCGAAGCCCTCGAGGGCCCGGAGATCTCCGGCGGGCTGCTCGTCGTGGCCGGCACCCCCGACGACCTCGCCGAGACGATCGTGGACTGGCGGGACGCCGGCGCGTCCGACGGGTTCCTGCTGCGGCCCTCGTCGCTCGGCCCCGACCTGGACGCCCTCGTCGACGGTGTGCTCCCGCGCCTCGCGCGGGACGGCGTGCGGGCGGTGGCGTCCCCGGCGCCGCGTACCCTCCGCGCGACCCTCGGGCTGCCGGACGTGGGGCCCGCCGCCGACGCCGGCGATGCCGGCAGCGCCGTCGTCGCCCCCGCACCGGCGCACGCGCGGCCGCGCGCCCGGGCGGGCCGCACCGCCGACTCCCGGCTGGTGCGCGCGTGACCGCCCGCCCCGACGCCCGCCACGTCACCCCCGCCGCCCGCATCGCCGACACCCGCCGCGACGTCGCTCGCCCTCTTGTGACCGGAGGCCCCCCGATGACCGTCACCGACACACCACGCGTCCGTCCCACGGACCCCGCAGGCGCCCCTGCGCACGCGCCGGCCGCCGGTTCCGCCGCCGGTCCTGCCGCGGCACGGAGCGCGAGCCGGCGGGCCGACCGCGAGCGCGAGCTCGCCGCGCCCCACGGCTGGCTGAGCCTGGCGGGGTTCCACTGGCTGCCCTCGCGACCCGAGCCGCTGCCCGGCGTGCCCGGGCTCTGGCTCGCCGACGGTGCCGGCGCCCACCTGCGGCCGGGGGAGGCCGACGGACCCCGGGTCCGAGGGCCGGAGGTCGCGGACGGCGCGTACGACGGCGACGTCCCCGAGGGTGGCAGCGTCGTCCTGGGCACGTTCCTGCCCTCCGGGCGCGAGCCCGCCGACGGCGCCGACCCGGACCTCCCGCCGGCAGGGGAGACGGCCGCGGTGGCGATCGAGCTGGTGCGGCGCACCGGACGCCTCGCGATCCGGCTGCGCGACCCGCACGCCCGCACGCGCCTCGACTTCGCCGGGGTGCCCGCCTTCGACCACGACCCCTCGTGGGCGGTCGAGGCGCCCGTCCGCCTGTACGACGTACCCCGCGGGCTCGTGGTCGGGGCCGCCCGTCCCGGCCTGGTGCACCGGCTGCAGGCGGTCGGCGAGCTCGACCTGAAGCGCGGCGACCGGACGGTCACGCTCGTGCTGACCGGCTCCCCGGGTGGCGCCCCGACGCTGCTCTTCAGCGACGAGGCACCCGGCGTCGCGCCCTGGCGGGTGGTGCGCCCCGAGCTCCCCGGGTCCCTGACCCCGGGCGACGCGGGCGTCGCACACCTCGACCTCAACGACGCCGTCAACCTGCCGTACGCGTTCAGCGACCACGGCACGTGCCCCGCCCCGCCGCCGGGCAACCACGTCCCGTTCGCCGTCACGGCGGGGGAGAGGGCGCCGCGATGACCGCCGTCACGACGCCGGGCGCACAGACGCCGAGCGCACAGACACCTGGCGCACGGGCTCCGGGGCCTGCGGCACCGGCTCGGGACGCCGCGGCCACCCCGTACGCGGACCTGCGCATCGTCCCCGCCCGCCACCCGGGGCGATGGGTCGCGACGGCCGGCGTGGCCGTACTGCTGGCGATGGTCGTCAGTTCGCTGCTCACCAACGACCGGTGGGAGTGGGACGTCGTCGCGCAGTACCTCACCTGGCCCTCGATCCTGTCCGGCGCCTGGGCGACGATCCGGCTCACGGCCGCGGCGTCGGTGGTGGGGTTCGCGCTGGGCACCGTGCTGGCGCTCATGCGGCTGTCGCGCTCGCCGCTGCTCGTCGGGGTGTCGTGGGCGTACACGTGGGTCTTCCGCTCCGTGCCCCTGCTGCTGCAGCTGCTGCTCTGGTACAACCTCGCCTATCTCTACCCGCACCTGAGCCTCGGGGTCCCGTTCGGCCCGGAGTACCTCTGGTTCGACACCCTCGGCGTCATCGACAAGTTCGGCGCCGCCATCCTGGGCCTGGGGCTCTCGCAGGCCGCCTACTCCGCCGAGATCGTGCGCGCCGGCATCCTCAGCGTCGACCAGGGGCAGCAGGAGGCGGCCGCGTCGCTCGGCATCCCGCGCCGGCGCCAGGTGACCCGCATCGTGCTGCCGCAGGCCATGCGCTCGATCGTGCCGACGGCCGTCAACGAGGTCATCGGCCTGCTCAAGGGCACCTCGATCGTCTACGTCCTGGCGTACGGAGAGCTGTTCTACATCGCGTCCGTCATCTACGGCCGCAACGGCAAGGTCGTGCCCCTGCTCATCGTCGCGGCGATCTGGTACCTGGTGCTGACCACGCTGATCACGATCGTCCAGTACTACGTCGAGCGGCACTACGCGAAGGGCGCCGTGCGCACCCTGCCGCCCACGCCCCTGCAGCGGCTGCGCTGGTCGTCCGCCGTGACCGTGGCCCGCCTCACCGGCCGTCCGGTGCCCCCGCACGTGCCGCCGGCGTTCGCGGCCCGCGCCCGGGTCGGCGTCCTCACCCGCACCGCCCGCACCTCGGGAGGCCCCGCATGACCGCCACGACGACACGCACGACGGCGCACGAGGGCGCGGCAGGCCGGGTCGAGGTGCACGGCCTGCACAAGAGCTTCGGCACCCTCGAGGTGCTCCGGGACGTCGACCTCACCTTCGAACCCGGCACCGTCACCGTCGTCCTCGGGCCGTCGGGCTCCGGCAAGTCCACGCTGCTGCGCGCGATCAACCACCTCGAGAAGGTCGACGCGGGCTTCGTCACGGTGGACGGTGACCTCGTGGGCTACCGACGCCGGCACTCCCGACGTGGTGGCCGCCGGGGCGACGTGCTGCAGGAGCTCAAGGAGCGGGAGATCCTCGGGCAGCGCACCCGCATCGGGTTCGTCTTCCAGGGATTCAACCTGTTCCCGCACCTCACCGTGCTGGAGAACGTCGTCGAGGCGCCGCTGTCCGCACAGCGCCGCCCTCGCGCCGAGGTGGAGCCCGAGGCCCGCGAGCTGCTCAGCCGCGTCGGGCTCGCCGACAAGGCGGACGCGCGACCACGGCAGCTGTCCGGCGGGCAGCAGCAGCGCGTCGCGATCGCCCGCGCCCTCGCGCTGCGGCCCCGGGTGCTGCTCTTCGACGAGCCCACCTCCGCGCTCGACCCCGAGCTGGTCGGCGAGGTGCTCGAGGTCATCAAGGACGTCGCGAGCACCGGCACCACCCTCGTCGTCGTCACCCACGAGATCGGCTTCGCCCGCGAGGTCGCCGACAACGTCGTCTTCATGGACGGCGGGGTGGTCGTCGAGCAGGGGCCGCCCGCCGAGGTGCTCTCCCGCCCACGCCACGCCCGCACCCGCGCCTTCCTCGACAAGGTCCTCTGACCTTCTCCGGCCCCACATGCCTTCCCACGCCCGTTCACATCCCCTGACCTGCGGCCCCGGCCGCACACCCATCCCCTGGAGACACCCGTGACCGCACCGACCCGCCGAGCCCGCGCGCTCGCCCTGCTCGCCACCGTCCCCCTGCTGGCACTCACGGCCTGCGCCGGTGTCAGCACCTCGGCCCCCGAGGCCGCCGGCACCGGCGACGGCGTCGAGGCTCCCGCCGGCACCAGCTCCGAGGGTGCCGCTGCAGCCGGGCTCGAGGTCAGCACCAGTCCCGACCAGGACCGGATCCGGTCGACCGAGTCGGCCGAGGCCGTCGGCCTGCTGCCGGAGGCGTTCGCGGACAAGGACGACTTCGTCGTGGCCGTGAGCGCCGGCGCGGCACCTCCGCTCGGCTTCTTCGCCGATGACGACAAGACCCCCATCGGCAACGAGACCGACATCGCGCAGCTCGTCGCCGACGGCCTCGGCAAGGACCTGCGCCTCGAGGTCAAGGCCTGGGCCGACTGGCCCCTGGCCCTCCAGTCGGGCGACGTCGACGCCGTCATCTCCAACGTCACCGTGACCGAGGAGCGCAAGGAGACGATCGACTTCTCCTCCTACCGCAACGACGAGCTGGGCTGGCTCACCAAGGCGGGCTCCGACGTCCCGGAGATCGGCGAGCGGCAGGACGTCGCGGGGCTGCGGGTGGGCGTCGGCTCGGGCACCAACCAGGAGAAGATCCTGCTCGAGTGGAACGACCAGAACGTCGCCGAGGGGCTCGAGCCCATCGCCGGCGGACAGCCGGAGTACTACGAGCAGCTCTCCGACGTCCTCCTCGCCCTGAAGTCCGGCCGTCTCGACGTCTACGTCGGCCCCAACGCGTCCCTGGCCTACCAGGCCAAGATCGCGCCCGACGAGCTCGCCGTCGTCGGCACGCTCAACGGCGGCTGGCCCGACACCGCTCAGATCGCCGTCGCGACCAAGAAGGGCAACGACCTCGCGCCCGCCGTCACGGCCGCTCTGCAGCAGGCCTTCGACGACGGCACGTACGCCCAGGTGCTCGAGCGCTGGGGCCTGGGGACCGAGGCCGTCGAGAAGCCCGAGACCAACCCGCCGGGCCTGCCGAAGACGGAGTGACGGCACCCGACCGTCCGGACCATCCGCCCCGTCCCCGACCCGTCCGTCCCGAGGAGTGCAGGTGACCGAGAACGCCACGCCTTCCGCCGTCGCGGTGCCGCGACCCCCGAACCGCCCCCGCCCCGCCCGTCCGACGACGCCCCGCGTGGCCGCGGACCTGCGGGACCTGCGGGCCCGCGCGCGGGTCGCCGCCCGCTACGGCGTGCGGCCCGAGGACGCGGACGACGCCGCGCCGGGCGTCGCCGCAGCGCTCGCCGCGTCGCTCGCCGCGGCGGTCACCGGCGCCCCGGGCGGCGGGCCGGCCGTCCTCGACGTCCAGCTGGGCCACCGCTCCGTGCGGGCGTTCCTGCCGGGACCGCTGGAACCGTGGGTGCTGCCCACCGTGGTGGCGGCGGCGCAGTCCGCGCCGTCGTCGTCGAACCTGCAGCTGTGGAGCGTCGTGGCGGTCACCGACCGCGACCGGCTGGCCCGGGTCGCGGCGCTCGCCGGGCACCAGGAGCACGTGCGCGACGCGCCGCTGCTGCTCGTGTGGGTGGCCGACGTGGCACGGGCCCGGCAGCTGGGCGCGCAGGACGGCGTCGAGCTCGAGGCCGCCGGCTACCTGGAGACGACGGTCGTCGCGTTCCTCGACGCCGCGCTCGCGGCGCAGAACGCGGTCGTCGCGGCCGAGTCCCTCGGCCTCGGCACCGTGTACGTCGGGGCGGTGCGGAACCACCCCGAGGACCTTGCGGCCGAGCTCGGCCTGCCGCCCGGCGCGGTCGCCGTCGTCGGGCTGGCCGTCGGGCACCCCGACCCCGGCCACGCCCCGCGCGTCAAGCCACGCCTGCCCCAGGACGCCGTGCTGCACCGCGAGACGTACGACGAGGGGCGCGTCGCGCACGTCGCCGACTACGCGCCGCGCATCGACGCCTTCTACCGCGAGGAGCGGCTCGACGGCTCGTGGTCGCGACGGGTCGTCGACCGGCTGCGCGGCGGCGGTTCGCTCCAGGGCCGCGAGCGCCTGCGCGAGGCGCTCACCGCCCTCGGGCTGCCGTCGCGCTGACCGACCGCGCGCCACGCCCGAACCGCCCGACCCGCACCACCCGCCACCTGGAGACCATCATGACCGACCCCGCCGCGACCCCGAACAGCAGGGTGCCCCTGTCCGTCCTCGACCTCGCCCTCGTGCCCGAGGGGCGCGCGGGCGCGCAGGCGGTGCGCGACGCCGTCGACCTGGCCGTGGACCTCGACCGGCTCGGCTACCGCCGGGTCTGGTACGCCGAGCACCACCTGTCGCCGGGGGTCGGGTCCGCCGCGCCGGCGGTGCTCGCGGCCGCCGTCGCCGCCCGCACCGAGCGCATCCGCGTCGGCTCGGGCGCGGTGCTGCTGAGCACCACGAGCCCGCTCGTGGCGGCCGAGCAGTTCGGCACGATCGCCGCGCTGCACCCGGGGCGGGTGGACCTCGGCCTGGGCCGGGCGTTCACGCCGCCGAAGGGCGGCGCGCCGCGCCCGGCCCCGGCGGCGGCGCCGGCGAGCGGACCGCGCGTCGTCGACGGGCTGTACGTGCCGCCCGCGCCGCCGACCGCGGGGGACTCCGTGCTGCGCGAGCGCGCGCTCGCGCAGGCCGCCGTGGTGGGGGCCTCGCGCACCCCGGCGAGCTTCCGCGCCGAGGTCGAGCTCGTGCTCGGGCTGCGGGCGGGCACGTACGCCGACGACGGCGGGCGCCGGTACGTGTCGCCGCCCGTGCAGGACGCCGCGTTCGACCTGTGGGTGCTGGCGTCCTCCGGCGGCGAGAGCGCCCGTGTGGCCGGAGAGCTGGGCCTGCCCCTGGCGGCGAACTACCACGTGAGCCCGTCGAACACCCTCGAGACCGTCGCCGCGTACCGGGCGGCGTTCCGCCCCCGGGTGCTCGCCGAGCCGTACGTCGTCGTCTCCGCCGACGTGCTCGTCGCCGACACCACCGAGCGGGCCCGCGAGCTCGCGGCGCCGTTCGCCGACTGGGTGCTGTCCATCCGCCGCGGGGCGGACGGCGCGATCGCCTACCCGCGCCCCGCCGACGCCACGGACTGGGCCGAGCGCCCCGAGGACGAGCGCGCGGTGGTCGCCGACCGGGTGGACACGCGCGTCGTCGGCGACCCGGCGACCGTCGTGGGCCGCCTGGAGACCCTGGCCCGGGTCACCGGGGCCGACGAGCTCCTCGTCACCACCGCCGCGCACGACCCCGCCGACCGGCAGCGGTCGTTCGCGCTGCTCGCCCAGGCGTGGGGTGCGACCGAGGGCGAGACGCCCCGCGTCCCCGCCCTGGCCGCGACGCCCTGACCCGCACCGACCGACCACCACCCCTCAAGGAGGACCCATGACCACGTCCGAGACCGCGCCCGATACCGCGCCCGAGACCACGTCCGAGACCGTGCCCGGGACGGCCCCCGGAGGCAGCGGTCCGACCACCCCGCCGACGCAGGACGCGCGCACGGCCGGCGCGCGGGTCGCCGACGGCGCCTTGCTGGTCGACGTGCGGTCGGCGCGCGGCCGCGCCGCCACCGGCGACATCCCCGGGGCGACGCTCGCCGACCGGGACGACCTGGACGCGCTCTTCGGCCCGGCCGACGCGCCTGCGATCTCGCTCGACACCCCGGTCGTCGTGGTCTGCGGCTCGATCGACGGCTCCGGACCGGTCGCCGCGGCGCTCAGGGCCCGCGGCTTCACCGACGTGACCCACGTCGACGGCGGGTTCCCCGCCTGGCGCGACGCCGGCCTTCCGGCGACCGCGCCGTCGGACGGCCCCGCCGCGGGCGCCTGACCCGCCCGGCACGAGCACGACCCCAGCCCCACCGCTGCAGCGAAGGAGACCACCATGCCCGTCGAGTTCCTCGGCATCGCCACCACGAACGACGCGTCCGAGACGTCCGCCCGCACCACCGCCGCGTTCGACCCCGCCTACCTGGAGCGCATCGTGCGCGCGCACGAGGACAACGGGTGGACGCGGGTCCTGTTCGCCTACGGGTCCTCCGGCCCGGAGCCGGCGGCCCTCGCCGCGTACACGGCGGCACGTCTGCAGAGCATCGAGCTGCTGCTGGCCCACCGGCCCAACGTCTCGTACCCGACGTACGCCGCCAAGACGTTCGCCACCCTCGACCAGCTCTCCGGGGGCCGGTTGTCGGTGCACTTCATCACCGGCGGCAACGACCACGAGCAGGGCCGCGAGGGCGACCGGCTCACCAAGGACGATCGGTACGCGCGCACCCACGAGTACATCCGGATCGTCAAGCAGGCGTGGTCCAGCGCGGAGGCGTTCGACCACCACGGCGAGTTCTACGACTTCGAGGACTTCGTGCTCGACGCGAAGCCGGTCGAGGGCCACGTGCCGACGATCTCCTTCGGGGGGTCCTCGGATGCCGCCTTCCGGGTTGGGGCGGCCGAGGCCGACATCTACGCCGTGTGGGGCGAGCCCCTGGCCCGCACGCAGGAGCAGATCGACCGCGTGCACGCCGAGGCCGCGGCCGCGGGACGCACGACGCCGCCGCGCATCCACGCGGCCTTCCGGCCGATCGTGGCGCCCACCGAGGAGCTGGCCTGGGAGAAGGCGCACCGCGTGCTGGACCGGATCGAGGCGCGCAAGGCGCAGCTGGGCGGGCAGCTGTCCCGGCGGCACCCGATCGACAGGCCCGAGAACGCCGGGTCGCAGCGCCTGCTCGAGATCGCCGCCGCGGGGGACCGGTACGACACCGCGCTCTGGACCGCCACGGCGAAGGCGACGGGAGGGGCCGGCAACTCCAACGCGCTGGTCGGCACGCCCGAGCAGGTCGCGGAGGCGCTGCTCGCCTACTACGACCTCGGGGTGCGGGTCATCTCGGCGCGCGGTTACGACCTGCTCGACGACGCCATCGACTTCGGCAGACACGTCATCCCGCTCGTGCGCGAGGGCGTGGCCGCGCGCGACCGCGCGACCGCCCGGGCCGCTGCGACGGCCGAGGCCTCCGCGGACGCCGACGGCGCGGCGGTCGGCACCGGGGAGCGCGTGGCCTGATGCGCTTCCAGCTGCTCGACATCGTCTTCAACCCGCCCCATCCCGTCACGGGAGAGGCGGTGCCGCCCGCGGACCGCCTCGCGCGCGTCGTCGAGCACGCGGTGCTGGCCGAGGAGCTCGGGTTCGACTCGTTCGCGGTCGGGGAGCGGCACGCCGGCGACGTGCTGTCGTCCGCGCCCACCGTGATCCTCGGGGCGGTGGCGGCCCGCACCCGCCGGATCCTGCTGTCGACCGGCGTGACCGTGCTGTCCCTGCTCGACCCGATCCGGGTGGCGGAGGACCTGGCGACCGTCGACCAGCTCTCCCGCGGGCGGCTGGAGATCGTCATCGGCAAGGGCAACGAGGAGCTGCAGTACCCGCTGCTCGGCCTCGACATCGCGAAGCAGTACGAGTACCTCGAGGAGAACTACGAGCTCCTGCGGCTGCTCCTGTCGTCCGAGGACGTCACCTGGTCGGGCCGCCACCGCCACCGGCTGGAGCACGCCACCACACTGCCGCGACCCTTCGCCGGGCCCTTCCGCATCTGGCACGGGTCCGCGACGAGCGAGTTCGCCGTCGACCTGGCCGCCCGGTGGGGCGACCCGATCGTGAGCGCCAACGCGCTGCAGCCGCGGGAGAGCTATGGGCGGCTGATCGACCGGTATCGCGAGCGGTACGCGGCCGCCGGGCACGACCCGGCGTACCGGTTCGTCGGCGCCGGCTCCGGGGGCCTGTTCCTCGCCGACACCACGGAGCAGGCGATCGAGCAGTACCGGCCGCTGTACGAGGGGCAGGTCGCGCGGCTGCGGGCGCGCGGCTACGACCCCGCGACGCACGTCGGCAAGGCCCAGGCGTTCGAGACGATCGAGGACGCCGTCGAGCGCGGCCCGGCGCTGGTCGGGTCGCCCGAGCGGGTGGCCGAGAAGATCCTCGACTACCACGGCTCCTTCGGGCACGTGCTGCAGTCCGTCTCGGTGAACCACCTGCTGGAGCCGTCCCGCCAGGAGGACGTGCTGCGCCGGTTCGCGGCCGAGGTCGCGCCCGTCGTGCGCGCCGAGGTCACGACGACGCTCTGGGGGCCCGACGACGAGCGGCGGGCCGCCGGCCTCACCGCGGCGCAGGCCCCCGCGGTGCACGACGGCACGCGTGCCGAGGCGCTGACCGTCTGACCGCCCGGCGGGGTGTCCGGCATGCGGTCATCCCGTCGACCGGATGGTGGGCGGCGGGGAGAATGGCCGCGACGTCGACCGTGTGAGGAGGCCACCGTGACGGTCCAGCCCACCCAGCTGGTGATCCTGGCCGTGCTCGTCCTGGCGACCGTCGTCCTCGGCGCGGTGTGGAGGTCCCGCCAGGGGCGCGTCCGCACCACGCCCGCGCGGCAGGACCCCGTCGTGGACTGGGCGGCCCGCGGGGTCCGGCTGGGGGAGCGGGCGACGTTCGTCCAGCTGTCCGCCGAGGTGTGCGCCCCGTGCCGCGCCACGGCCCGCGTGCTGGAGGGCCTCGTCGAGCGCGAGGCCGGCGTGGAGCACCACGAGCTCGACGTCGACGACCATCTCGACCTCGTGCGCGAGCTCGGCGTCCTCACCACCCCGACGGTGCTGGTGCTGGACGCGACCGGGGCGCAGGCCGCCCGCAGCAGCGGCGGGATGTCGCCCGCTCAGGCGCGCCAGGCCCTGGCCGCCGTCGTCCCCGTCGGCTGAGCCCGCCGAACCCCGTCCCCGAGGAGAACCGATGACCTCCGAGCGTCCCGCCGGCCAGGCCCCCGTCACGCGGGCCCCGGCCGGCATCGACCCGCGCGGCCCTCGGGTGGGCGCCGCCGTCACGGCGCTGCTGCTCGCCGTGGTCGTGCTCCTCGGGGCGAGCCCCGCCGGCCTCGTGCTGCTCGCCGTCGTGGCCGCCGGGTTCCTCCTGGGCGCCGTGCGCGGCGCGCAGGGCACGGTGCAGGGCTGGCTCTTCAAGACCCTCGTTCGCCCCCGGCTCGCGCCGCCCGCCGAGCTCGAGGACCCGCGCCCGCCGCGGTTCGCCCAGCTCGTCGGCCTCGTCGTCACGGGCGTCGGCGTCGTGCTCGGCCTCGCAGGCGTGCTGGCCGCGGTGCCGTGGGCCGCGGGGATCGCGTTCGTCGCGGCCGGCCTCAACGCCGTCGTCGGCCTGTGCCTCGGCTGCGAGCTCTACCTGCTCGGCGCGCGCCTGCGGCCCTCCGCCCGCTGAGGCCGCCGCCCACCACCGGACCCCTCGAGGCCCCGCCGTCACCGACGGCGGGGCCTTCGGCGTCTGCGGCGCCCGTCCCGCGTCCGTGATGTGAGACGACCCGCCCGACCCTTGACTCGGGAGGCCGCGGCGGCTTCCCTGCCGCCCAGGTGACGAGCGCCAGCACCCAGGCCCGGCTCGCTGGCCAGCAACCCTTCGACGTGACGGGGTGCTCCGGGAACGACCTGACCCCGCCGCGCCCGCGGCCGGGTAAGCACGGCTCCGGTCGTCCATGACCGCGCCCCGGCCCGTGCCGGCGCGGGGGGCGACCCGCCATGACCACGAGGAACACCACGCGATGACCACCACCCCGCGCGCACCGCGCACCCAGGACCCCAGGCGCACCCCGCGACGCAGCGTCGTCGGGCTCGCCGCCACCGTCTCGGCCGCCGGCCTCCTGCTCAGCGCCTGCTCGACGGGCGCCGACACCGCGGGCACCGGCGCCGACGCGAGCGGCGAGCCCGTCGCCGGCGGCGACCTGACGTTCGCCATCACGGTGGACTCGCACTGCGTCGACCCGCAGCAGGTCGGCAACAACGACGCGATCGCGGCCGCCCGTCAGACCGTCGCGTCGCTCACCGCACAGGACCCGGAGTCCGGCGAGATCCTGCCCTGGCTCGCGGAGAGCTGGGAGGTGAACGACGACGCCTCCAGCTACACGTTCCACCTGCGCGACGACGCCACGTTCGCCGACGGCACGCCGATCGACGCCGCCGCGGTGAAGACCAACTTCGACGCGATCGTCGACCTGGGTGCCGTGGCGTCCCTCGGCTCCCAGTACCTCGTCGGCTACGCAGGCACCACCGTCGTGGACGAGCACACCGTGACCGTCGACTTTGACGAGCCGAGCGCGCAGTTCCTCCAGGCGACGTCGACGTTCTCCCTCGGCCTGCTCTCGCCCGACTCGGCGACCCTCTCGACCGAGGATCGCTGCGCCGGGAAGTACGTCGGCTCCGGGCCGTTCGCCGTGAAGTCCTACACCCCGGACCAGGAGATCGTGCTGGAGAAGGTCGCGGGCTACGACTGGGGGTCGGAGGCCAGCAGCCACACGGGCGAGGCGTACCTCGACACGGTGACCCTGAAGGTCATCCCCGAGGCGGGTGTGCGCTCCGGATCCCTGCAGTCGGGACAGATCGACGCGACCGCCGCGCTGAACGCCGTCGACCTGCCGCAGTTCGACGGCAACGGGTTCTGGCTGTCCTACCGCGCGAACCCGGGCGTCGTGTTCAACCTGTTCCCCAACGAGTCCAGCCCGCTGGCCGCCGACGAGGCCGTGCGCACCGCGCTCGTCAAGGGGATCGACCGCCAGCAGATCGTGGACACCGTGCTGACGCCGCAGGACCAGCCGGCCACCGGTGTGCTGTCCCGTTCGACGCCGCTGTTCGAGGGTGCGGACGACCTGCTCGCGTACGACCCCGAGGGTGCGACGAAGGTCCTGGACGACGCGGGCTGGGTCGTGGGCGCCGACGGCATCCGCGAGAAGGACGGTCGGAGGCTCTCCACCACGGTGACGTTCTGGCAGGAGCCCGGCGCGCTCGAGCTCGTGCAGCAGCAGCTCCGGCAGATCGGGGTCGACCTGCAGCTCAAGCACGTCACGGTGGCCGAGAAGGAGGCGGCCACCGCCGCCGGCGACTTCGACTTCGACTACTACAACCTCACCCGGTCGGACGCCGACGTGCTGCGCACGATCTTCTCGGCGAACGCGCGCAACGTGAACCAGCGCGACCCGGAGGAGGTCGACGAGCTGCTCGACGACTCGGCCGCCGCCACCGACCCCGAGGAGCGCCGGACGCTGGTCTCCGAGGCGTCGAGGCTGCTGCTGGAGCGTGGTCACGCCATCCCGGTCTACGAGCTGTCCACCACGATCGCGGCGGCCGACCGCGTGCAGGGGCTGACCTTCGAGGCCTCCTCGCGGCTCGACTTCTACGACGCCTGGGTGACCGACGGCGCGGGAGAGTGAGATGACCCGCTACGTGCTGCGACGGGCCGGGCAGGGGGTGTTCGTCCTCTGGGCGGCCTTCACCGTCGCGTTCTTCGTCCTGTACCTGCTGCCGAGCGACCCGGCCGCGCTGGTCGCGTCCGGGGGCGGCGAGGTGAGCCAGGTCGACCCGGCCCAGCTCGCCGCGCTGCGCGCGGAGCACGGGCTCGACCGCCCGATCCTCGTGCAGTACGGCGACGCGCTCCTCGGCGCGCTGGCCGGCGACTTCGGCGCCTCGTACGTGAGCGGCGCCTCCGCGACGGCCCTCGTCGCGCAGGCGCTGCCCGAGACGCTCAGGCTCACCGGTGCGGCGCTCCTTGTCGCCGTCCTCGGAGGGACGGCGGTCGCGGTGGCCAGCGTCCTCCCGCGGGCCCGGTTCCTGCGCCAGGCGCTGTCCGCGCTGCCGCCGCTCGGCGTCGCCCTGCCCACGTTCTTCGTGGGCCTGGTGCTGCTGCAGTGGTTCTCGTTCCGGCTGCCGGTGTTCCCGGCGATCGGCAACGAGCGCGCCGTCAGCCTGGTGCTGCCCACGATCACGCTGGCCGTCCCGGCCGGGGCGCAGCTCGCGCAGATCCTGTCCCGCTCCCTGCGCGGCACGCTCGGCGAGCCCTACGTCGAGACGGCGTGGGCGAAGGGCGCGAGCCGCGCCCGGGTGCACCTCGCGCACGCCCTGCGCAACGCCGCCATCCCGGCGTTCACCGTTCTCGGCGTCATGGTGGGTGGCCTGCTCGGCGGCGCCGTCGTGACTGAGACCGTGTTCTCGCGGCAGGGGCTCGGGCGGCTCACGGTGCAGTCGGTCAACCAGCAGGACGTGCCCGTGGTCCTCGCGATCGTGGTGTTCTCCGCGCTCGTCTTCGTCGTCGTGACCCTGGTGGTCGACCTCGTCTACCCCGTGCTCGACCCCCGGATCCAGCTCCGGACCCCGCGGGCCGCCTCCCGGCGGGCTGCGTCCCGGCGAGCCACGGCGGTGACCGCATGACGCTGCAGACCCTCACCCGCCCCGTCGTGACCGACGCGTCGGCGCCGGATCCCGCGGCGACGCCTGCCCGGCACGGCGGTGCCCGGCGCGCCCTGCGCGGCGCGCGCCACGTGCTGCGGCGGCCGGGCCTGCTCGTCGCGGTCGCCGTCCTGCTCGTCGTGGCCGCCTGGGCCGTGGCACCGCAGGTGTTCACCGCCCAGGACCCGCTGGTCGGCGTCCCCGCCGACCGGCTCCAGCCACCGTCGGGCGCGCACTGGTTCGGCACGGACCACCTGGGCCGCGACGTGTACGCCCGCGCGGTGCACGGGGCGTCGCTGACCCTGCGCACGACGGCGCTCGCGGTGGCCGTCGGCCTCGTCCTCGGCTCGCTCCTCGGCCTGCTCGCGGGGTTCCTGCGCGGCTGGGTGGACGACGTGGTCGGCCGGCTCGTCGACGTGCTGCTGGCGATCCCGAGCATCCTGCTCTCCCTGGCGATCATCACGGCGCTCGGCTTCGGTCCGGTCAAGGTCGCGATCGCGGTCGGCATCGGCTCGGTGGCGACGTTCGCCCGGGTGATGCGGGCCGAGGTGCTGCGCGTGTCGACCTCCGTCTACGTGGAGGCGGCCCGCGCGTCCGGCCTGCGGTGGCCGGCCGTGCTCGGGCGGCACGTGCTGCCCAACTCCTCCGGCCCGGTGCTGGCGCTCGTCGCCCTCGACCTCGGGACCGCCGTGCTGGCCGTGTCGGCGCTGAGCTTCCTCGGCTACGGCACCCCGCCGCCCGCGCCCGAGTGGGGCGCGCTCGTCTCCGGTGGGCGCGACTACCTCGCCACCGCCTGGTGGCTCACCACCCTGCCGGGTCTCGTCATCGTGGCCGTCGTGCTCGCCGCCAACAGGGTGTCGCGGGCCCTGGAGAAGACGGGAGAGGACCAGTGACACGCACGACGGCGAGCACCCCGGTGCTGGAGATCAGCGGACTCGAGGTGGCCTACCGGACCGCCGACGGCGGGCATCGACCGGCCGTGCGCGGCGTGGACCTGCGGGTCGGGGCCGGAGAGGTCGTGGCGCTCGTCGGCGAGTCGGGCTCGGGCAAGAGCACGACGGCGCACGCCGCGCTGCACCTGCTGCCACGGGGCGGCGAGGTGACCGCAGGCCGCCTCCGGCTCGACGGCCGCGACCTGTCCGGCCTCACCGAGAAGGAGTGGCAGGACGTCCGTGGTCGGCACGTCGGCCTGGTGCCCCAGGATCCGACCGTCTCCCTCAACCCCGTGGTGCGCGTCGGCGACCAGGTCGCCGAGGTGCTCGTCGTCCACGGGCTGGTGCGCCGCGCCGACGCCAGGGTCCGGGCCGTCGAGCTGCTGCGCCAGGCCGGCGTGGACGACCCCGCGGCGCGCGCCCGCCAGTACCCGCACCAGCTCTCGGGCGGGCTGCGGCAGCGCGTGCTCATCGCGATCGCCATCGCGGCAGGGCCGCGCCTGATCGTCGCGGACGAGCCCACCAGCGCGCTCGACGTCACCGTGCAGCGGCGCATCCTCGACCACCTCGACGCCCTCGCGCGGGAGACCGGCACGGCCGTGCTGCTCATCACCCACGACCTGGGCGTCGCCGCCGACCGCGCGGACCGGATCGTCGTCCTCCAGGACGGGGTGGTGGTGGAGGAAGGACCGGCAGCGCGGCTGCTGGACGACCCGCGGCACCCGTACACGCGTGCGCTGATCGCGGCCGCCCCCAGCCTCGCGAGCTCGCGCCTCGTCGTCGGGGCGCGGGACGGCGGTGCGCGGGAGGGGGGTGCTGCGCAGGGCGGGGAGGCACCGCCGTCCTCGGCGGAGCCGGCGCCCGTCCTCGCCCTCGACGGTGTGCGCAAGGAGTTCGCCCTGCCGCGCGGCGCCGAGCGCCGCACCCTCGTCGCGGTGGACGACGTCAGCCTTGCCGTCGGCCCGGGGCGCACGTACGCGCTGGTGGGCGAGTCCGGCTCCGGCAAGACGACGACGGCGCGCCTGGCGCTGCGGCTCGAGCGGCCCTCAGCCGGGCGGGTCGTGTTCCGGGGCGAGGACGTCACCGCCGCGCGCGGCCGGGAGCTGCGGTCGCTGCGGCGCGGGTTCCAGGTCGTGTACCAGAGCCCGTACGCCTCGCTCGACCCGCGCTTCACCGTCGAGCAGATCGTCACCGAGCCCCTGCGGGCCTACGGCGTCGGCGACCGGGCGGAGCGTGCCGACCGGGTGCGCTCCCTGATCGACGACGTGGCGCTGCCCGTGGACGTGCTGCGGCGGGGCCCCCGGGAGCTGTCCGGCGGGCAGCGCCAACGCGTCGCCATCGCACGGGCGCTCGCCCTGCGGCCGGACCTCGTGGTGCTCGACGAGCCGGTGTCCGCGCTCGACGTCTCGGTGCAGGCGCAGATCCTCGAGCTGCTGGTGCGCCTGCAGGCGGAGCACGGGCTCGCGTACCTGTTCGTCTCGCACGACCTCGCCGTGGTGCGCCAGGTCGCCGACCAGGTCGGTGTGATGCGCCGGGGCCGGATCGTGGAGCAGGGCGCGGCGGACCAGATCCTGCTCGACCCGCAGGAGGACTACACGCGCGAGCTCGTCGCGGCCATCCCGGGCCGCCGGGCGCTGTCCGGGACCTCGACGTAGTACCCGCTGTCGCTTCCCGGCCCGGAAGCGACAGCGGGTACGACGTCGGTGGCGCTCCGTCGGTGGCGTGGCGCCTGCCCGGGGCAGGTAGGGTCGCGCGCATGGCGACGGTGCTCCCCTTCGACGGTCACACTCCCGACATCCACCCCACGGCGTGGGTCGCCCCCACGGCGACGATCGTGGGGAACGTGCGCATCGGCGCGGGGGCGAGCGTCTTCTACGGCGCGGTGCTGCGCGGCGACATGGACGCGATCGTGCTCGGCGAGGGCTCCAACATCCAGGACAACTGCGTGGTGCACACCGACACCGGCGTGCCCGCGACCATCGGCGCCGGCGTGGGCGTCGGCCACGGCGCGATCGTCCACGGCGCCACGGTGGGCGACGGCAGCCTGATCGGGATGGGCGCGACCCTGCTGAACAACGCGGTCGTCGGCGAGGGCGCGTTCGTCGCGGCGGGCGCGCTGGTGCGCGAGGGCCAGGAGATCCCGGCCGGGCACCTCGCCGTCGGCGTCCCGGCGAAGGACCGCGGTGAGCTCGACGCCGAGGGCGCCGAGCGCGTGCGCCGCAACGCGATCGAGTACCAGGAGCTCGCCGAGCGCCACCGCCGCTCGATCGGCTGACCCGCTCGCGCGCACCGCTCGTCCAGCATCCGAGAGGGGCGCCCCGGCCCTTGCACGCCGGCGGTCGCGGTGGTCGGCTGCGGCCATGACGACACCTCCCACGGGCACGCTGCCCACCCGCACCCTGGGCTCCGGCGACCACGCCCTCACCGTGTCCGCGCTCGGCTTCGGCGGCATGTCCGTCGCCGACTCGTACGGCCCGGCCGACGCCGCCGAGGCGGAGGCGGTGCTGCTGCGCACCCTCGAGCTCGGCGTCACGCTGATCGACACCGCCGACGTGTACGGCGCAGGGCGCAACGAGGAGCTCATCGGGCGCGTGCTCGGCCCGCACCGCGACCGGATCGTGCTGGCGTCGAAGTTCGGGCTGGGGAAGCACCCCGACGGCCGCCCCGTCGACGGGCGACCGGAGTACCTGCGCGCCGCGATCGACCGCTCGCTGGCCCGCCTCGGCACGGACCACCTCGACCTGTACTACCTGCACCGCGTGGACCCGCAGGTGCCCGTCGAGGAGACCGTCGGGGCGCTCGGCGAGCTGGTCGCGGCAGGCAAGGTCCGCGCGATCGGCCTCTCGGAGGCGGGCGCGGGCACCGTGCGTCGCGCGCACGCCGTGCACCCGGTCACCGCCGTGCAGAGCGAGTACTCGCTGTGGACCCGCGACCCCGAGGACGCCGTCCTGCCCGCCCTGCGCGAGCTCGGCATCGGCTTCGTGCCGTTCTCCCCGCTCGGGCGCGGCATCCTCACCGGCACCGTCGACCGGGTCGCCGAGCTTGCGGACGACGACGTGCGGCGCAGGCACGCCCGGTACGCCGGGGAGGCGTTCGAGCACAACCGGACCCTGGTCCGCTCGCTCGAGGGGCTCGCCGCCGAGCGCGACGTCACCGCCGCGCAGCTCGCCCTCGCGTGGCTGCTCGCGCAGGGCGACGACGTCGTGCCCATCCCGGGCACCAAGCGGCTGCGCTACCTCGAGCAGAACGTCGCCGCCGCGTCGATCACGCTGTCGCCGGACGACGTCGCCGCGATCTCGCAGGTCATCCCCCGCGGCGCCGTGCAGGGTGTGCGGCACCCGCAGCCGGACCTGCTCGAGGCCTGAGCCGACGGCGCGACCAGCCGCCGGGAGCGCAGCGTGCGACGGCCCGGGTCCCCGCGGGGACCCGGGCCGTCGGCCTGCGGAGGTCAGGCCGAGGGCGTGCGCACCGCGCCGAACGCGGTGCGGGCGCGCAGCCTGAACCCGAGGTTCTCGTACAGCCGGATCGCGTTCGCGTTGTTCCCCGCCGCGTGCAGCATGGGGCGCGCGCCACGCTCGCGGACGTGGTGCGCGACGTCGAGGACCAGGCGCGTGGCGAGGCCCTGGCCGCGGTGGTCGGGGTCGGTGGTCACGGCGCTGATCTCGGTCCAGCCCTCCGGCTGCAGGCGCTCGCCGGCCATCGCGACGAGGCGCCCAGCCCGCCGGATGCCGACGTACCGGCCCATGAGATAGGTGCGGGGGAGGAACGGGCCGGGCCGCGACCGCTCGACGAGCGCCAGCATGTCGGGGACGTCCTCGGCGCCGAGCACGACGGCCTCGTCGTCGGCGCGGGTGCGCAGCCGGTCCGTCTCGACGAGCTGGACACCCTCGTGGAGCGAGGCGCGCTCCCAGCCCGCGGGGAGCACGACGTCGGCCGGCGGGCCGGGGAACTCGGCCCCGCGGCCCGCGACGTCGACGATCGCGTCCCACACGTCCGGGTCGTCCCACGACCGCACGGCGGCGAACGGGGACACGTCGGCGGGGTAGCGCAGCACCAGGTCGTTGCCCTCCGCCAGGTGGGCGTGCGCTCCCGTGAGCGACGACCAGCGCGGGTTGTCGAGGACGGCCTCGGACGCCTCGTCAGGGGTGCCGGCGGGAGCGTCGGTCGTGGTGGTCGTGGTGGTCATGTCGCCTCCTGGTCTGCCGGTGCAGCGTACGTGCTCAGGGCACCGGTACAGGCGTCGGTTCGCTGTCGGCGTCGAGGACCCCGGACCGGTCGCGGGCACGACGGGTCAGCGGTGCGCGCAGGCCGAGGTGCTCGCGCAGCGTGCCGCCCTCGTACGCGGCGGGGTAGGCCCCGCGCTCCTGCAGCGCGGGCACGACCCTGTCCACGACGTCGTCGAGGCCTGACGGCACGATCCACGGGCTGAGGTTGAACCCGTCGACGGCGCCGGTGCGCACCCAGCGGGTCAGCTCGTCCGCCACGGCCTCGGGGGTGCCGGTGAAGCCGCGCTCGCCCGCGTTGCGCACGACGAGCTCGCGGATCGACAGGTTCTCGGCCTCGGCGACGGCGCGCCACTGCCGCGCGATCTCGTGCGTGCGCGCGCCGGTCGTGGCGGAGCCGCGCTCGCCGCCGAGCTCGGCGACCACCGGGTCGTGCGCCGGGAGCGGGCCGTCGGGGTCGTAGGACGAGAGGTCCTCGCCCCAGATGTTGCCGACGATCGACAGCGCCGTGGCGGGGGTGACCTGGGCGCGGCGCACCCAGCGGGCCTTCTCCTCGGCCTCGGCCGGGGTGTCGCCCACGACGATCGCGGTGCCGGGGAAGATCTTCACGTCGTCCTCCGGGCGCCCGGCGGCGACGACGCGGCGGCGGACGTCGGCGGCGAACCCCAGCGCGTCGGCGAGCACCGCGCCGTGCCGGGAGAAGATCACGTCGGCGTGCGCGGCGGCGAAGTCGCGGCCCTGCGGGGAGTCGCCCGCCTGGAAGATCACCGGGTGGCCCTGCGGGCTGCGGGGCGTGGTGGCGTCGAGGACCAGGTCGCGAGGCGTGCGCAGGTCGGTGCCGGGCACGGTCACGCGTGCCACCGTTCCCTCCCCGGCCCCGCCCGTGGCGTCCGGGAACGCGTCCCAGACGCCGCGGGCGACCGCGAGGACGGCGGCCGCGCGCTCGTAGCGGTCGGCGTGGTCGAGGTACCCGCCGCGGCGGAAGTTCTCGCCGGTCCAGGCGTTGTCCGTCGTGACGACGTTCCACGCCGCCCGCCCGCCGGACAGGACGTCGAGGCTCGCGAGGCGCCGGGCCAGGTCGGCGGGGTCGTGGTACGTGGTGTTCTGCGTGGCCACGAGGCCGATGCGCTCGGTGATCGCCGCGAGCGCGGCGAGCTGGGTGATCGCGTCGGGCCGGCCCACGACGTCGAGGTCGTGGATCCGGCCGCGGGTCTCGCGCAGGCGCAGGCCCTCGCCGAGGAAGAACGCGTCGAACAGGCCGCGCTCGGCCGTGCGGACCACGCGTTCGAAGGACGCGAAGTCGGTCTGCGACCCGGACTCCGGGTCGGACCAGATGGTGGTGTGGTTGACGCCCTGGAAGAAGACGCCGAAGTGCACCTGCGCGCGGGGGCGGGTGATCGGGGCGTCGGGGGCGTGGGGCGGTGTCGTCGGTGCGGTCATCGGGGTTCCTCAGGCGATCGCGGCGGCGTGCGGGGCGGCGTGCCGCGCCCGGGTGCCGGCGCCGGGGCGGGTGTCGTAGCGGTTGGCGGGGCGCGGGAGCCCGAGCGTCTCGCGCAGGGTGGCGCCCGCGCGGGGCGCTGCGGTGAGCCGGGCGGCACGCAGCGCGGGGAGCACGTCACGGGCGAGCACCGGCAGGTCGACGTCGAGCACGGCGGGCAGCAGCCGCACGCCCGCGACGTCGCCCGAAGCTGCCAGCCGGGCGAGGAGACCGGACAGGCCCGCGGCGTCGCCGGAGTACTGCAGGGCGCCCGCCCCCCAGCCCGTGCGTGCCCCGGCGGGGGTCGCGGCGTCGAGCTCGGCGAGCCGGGCCCGTGCGGTGCGGCCGTCGGCGTCGAGCACCACCTCCAGGTCGACCACCGCCAGGGCGGCGCCGTCGTCCGCGCCGGGCGCGGGGGCGGTCGCGGCGCGCGCCGCCGCCCGGGCGGCCGCGATGTCGGAGCCGCCGACGAGCGCGACGTCGACCAGGGGATCGTCGCTCACCGACGGCGCGACGTCGCCGGTCGGGGCGAGCACCACGAGCTGCCCCTGCGGCGGCCGGGGGCTGATGAGCGGGCCCTTCACCGAGAAGGTCTCGCCCACGAAGTCGACGTGGTGCAGCCGGTCGCGATCCACGTAGCGTCCGGTCGCGACGTCGCGGATCACGGCGTCGTCCTCCCACGAGTCCCAGAGGTCGCGCACCACCTGCACGACGTCGCGGGCCTCGCGGGCGAGATCGGCGACAGGCTCGCGACCGTAGGCGTCGGCCGTCTCCGGGGTGCGGGGTGCCCCCGCGAGCCCACCGCCCCTCCCCCCCCCCCCCCCACCCACCCGCTCCCCTCTCTCCCTACCCCCCCCCCCCCCCCCACCTCCGGTGTCCTCCGAGACCTCCCCCCAGCGTCCCCCGAGCAGCCTGGACCGACGATGACGTCCTTCTACCGCCCGACGGCCTTCGAGGTCGCCGCGTGCTGGCTGCCAGGGCTGGTGCCCGACCCTGTGCCGACGACGCCCCGAGAGGTCGGCAGGCCGCTGGAGGCGATCAAGACGTCCGTGCGCCGCGCCACCGGCGGGCGCCCCGTGGCCGTCACCTTCTCGGGCGGGCGGGACTCGTCCGCCGTGCTCGCCGCCGCGACCGCCGTCGCCCGCGAGGACGGGCACCCCGACCCGGTGCCCGTCACGTTCCGCTACCCCGGGGTCGCGGAGGCCGACGAGTCCGCGTGGCAGGAGTCGGTCGTGCGGCACCTCGGGCTCTCCACGTGGCGGCGGATCGACATCGGAGGCGAGAACGACCTGCTGGGCGACGCGGCGCGGGAGAGCCTGGTGCGCCGAGGGCTGCTCTTCCCCGCCACCATGCACGTGAAGGACGCGATGCTGCGCGAGCTGCGAGGGCATGTGGTGCTGACGGGGGAGGGCGGCGACGAGGTGTTCGGCGACCGCCGCTCCCGGGCCCTGCTGAGGGTCGCGCGCGGCCGGGGGAGGGCGGGGACGCCCCGCCGGGTCGCCCTGGACTCGCTGCTGCCCGCGCGGCGGTGGCGCGAGCGCACCGCCGCGGCGCGCAGCACGGCGGCGCTCACCTGGCTGGGGCGCGAGACGACAGCTCGGCTCGCCGACGAGATCGCGCGCGACGCCGCGGCCGAGCCGCTGTCGTACGCACGCGGCCTGCGCTGGTTGCGCCGGAGGCGCGCGAGCCGGGTCTTCCTGGACACGTTCGGCCAGGTGGCCGCCGAGCACGACGTCGTGCTCGCCCACCCGCTGCTGGACGACGGCTTCCTCGGGGCGCTCGGCGCGGCTCACCCGTGGGGCTTCCCCGACCGCACCGCGGGCATGCGCGCCGTCTTCGGCACGCTGCTGCCGGACGCCGTGTGCGCCCGGTCCGACAAGGCCTCGTTCAACCGCGCGTACCTGGGCAGCGCGACGCGCGACTTCGCCCGCCGGTGGGGCGGGGACGGCGTCGACGCCGCGCTGGTCGACGTCGACGGGCTCCGCGCCGCGTGGCTGTCCGGCTTCCCGCCCGGTCCGACGAGCCTGCTGCTGCAGCAGGCGTGGCTGGCGTCCGTCGGGGCGGAGCCGGTCCGGTGACCCCGTCCGGGGTGTGGCGCCGGGTGAGCGCCGTCCCGCTGGCGCTCCGGCTCCTGGGCGCCCTGCTGCTGCTCGAGCGCCGGCTGCGCCGGTGGGACGTGGCGCGCGTCGCCCGGCGGTACGACCTCGCCCTGCTGGCGTCCGCCGAGCCTGCGTCCGGCGACCTCGATCCCGGCGTGCTGGACGACGCGGAACGGCGGCGGCTCCGCGTCCTGCGGCGGGTGCTGCGGCTGCCCGGCGTGAACGGCACCTGCCTGCGCTCGGCGATCCTCGCCGGCCGGCTGCTGCGTCACCGTCGTCCCGCGCTCGTGCTGGGCGTCGCCAAGACGGGCGGCGTCGTGCGGGCGCACGCCTGGCTGCGCATCGACGACAAGGACCTCGACCTGGACCGCGGCACGGGCTTCCGGCCGCTCGCGGTCCCCACCCAGGGAGCGTGACATGGACCGCCAGCTGCTGTACGGCCTGATCGTGGAGGCGCCCTTCGACCTGCACCAGGACCGGGCGGAGGAGGGCGCGGCCCGGGCCGACGTCGTGGTCGCCGCCGGCCCGGGCACCGACCAGCGCACGACCCCCGTCGGGCGGCCGGTCCTGCACCACGAGCTGGCCGGGGACCCCTGGTACACCGCCTGGGACCTGGGCGCCGACGGCTATCTGCTCCGGTTCCACGACGCGTGCGACTTCGAGGTGTCGGCCGACCTGCGCCACGTCGTGCTGCGGGAGGCGGACGGCGTCGACCCCGGGTTGAGCCGGGTGCTCACCACCGGCGGGATGCTCGCGTTCCAGCTGTACCTGCGCGGCGAGGCGGTGCTGCACGCGAGCGCGGTGGAGGACGACGACGGCGTGGTCGCGTTCGTCGGCTACTCGGGCATGGGCAAGTCGACGATGGCGACGCTGCTGTGCGCGGAGGGGGCCGCCCTCGTCACCGACGACGTGCTGCGCCTGGACCGCGGTGACGACGGCTTCGCGGCGCGCCTGGGGGCCACGGAGGTGCGGCTGCGCAAGGGCGCCGACTCGCTGGCCGAGCGGTTCGCCGCCCGGGCGCCCGGGCGCCGCGTGAGCGCCGACGCCCGGCACGTGCTGCAGCTCGGCGCGGGAGCGCGCGACCGTCGCCCGCTGCGCGCGGTCGTCGTGCCGCAGCCCGACCGGGACGGAGGGGAGCTCGTCGTGCGCCGACGGACCGGCACCGCGGCGCTCTTCGAGCTGTTGCACTACCCGCGGCTGCACGGCTGGCTGGACGAGCGCGTGCAGAGCGCCCACCTGCGCCACCTCGCCGACGTCGCCCGCACCGTCCCCGTGCTGGTGGCGGACGTCCCGTGGGGGCCGCCGTTCGCGCCGGGGCTGGGCGCTCAGGTCCTCCGGTCGGTGGGCGAGGCCTCGGCGCGCCCGTTGGTCGGGGCCGACGCGGCGTCCAGGTAGGACCGGGCCTGGACCGTGAACATCTCCGCGTAGGCGCCGTCGAGGGCCATCAGCTCGTCGTGCGAGCCCTGCTCGACCACCACGCCGTCGTCGAGCACGACGATGCGGTCCGCCGAGCGCACGGTGGAGAAGCGGTGCGACACGAAGAGCGCGGTCCGCCCGTCGAGCGTGGCCCGCAGCGACGAGAACAGGTCGTGCTCCGCGAGCGGGTCCATCGCGGCGGTCGGCTCGTCGAGGATGACGAGCGCCGCGTCCCGGTAGAAGGCCCGGGCGATCGCGACCCGCTGCCACTGGCCGCCGGAGAGCTCCGTGCCGCCCGGGAACATGCGCGACAGCCGCGACTCGTAGCCGTCGGGCAGGCCGGCGAGCGCGGCGTCCACGCCGGCGACCCGGGCCGCGCGCCGTACCCGCTCGTGGTCGACCGGGACGTCCGGCCGGCCGAGGGCGATGTTCCACGTCGCCGTGTACGCGTAGTGGACGAAGTCCTGGAAGATCACCGCCACCTGGGGGCGCACGGCCGCTCCGCGCATCCCGGACAGCGGCCGGTCGCCCCACAGGACCGTGCCCGACGTCGGCTCGTACAGGCCGCCGAGGAGCTTGGCGAGGGTGGTCTTGCCGGAGCCGTTGGCGCCCACGAGGGCCACGACCTCCCCGGGGCGCAGCGCGAGGTCCACGTCGCGCAGCGCCGGTCGCCGCGAGCCCGGGTAGGTGAAGGAGACACCACGGGCGAAGACGCCCGGGAAGGCGGCCGGCGGCTCCTCGCTCCCGGTGGCCGCGCGCGCCGCGGCCCGCCCGTCGGTGAGGAAGGCGTGCACGTCGTCGAGGAACAGCCCCGACTCGAAGATCTGCTGGACGCCGCCGAAGATGCCCTGGATCTGCCCCTGGAGCATGCGGACCGCGACCACGGCGGCCCCCGCCTCGGAGAACGTCACCTCGCCGCGCGTGATGAGCCAGGCCAGCACCAGCAGCACCCCCGCGAGCACCACGGCCGCGGCGACGTTGCCCGCGCCGTTCGTCAGCGCACGCCGCCGCACGTGGCGGGCGAGGTCGGCCAGGTACGTGCCGTACAGCTCGCGGTAGCGCGCCTGCAGCCACGGGGCCGACTGGAAGGCGCGGATCTCCTTGGCCTCGTCGCGGCTGCTCTGCACGTAGTTGGTGTAGATGCGCTCGCGCTCGTTGGTCGTCTGCGCCACCTTGAACGCGAACTCCAGCCGGCCCTCGCGCCGGCCCGTGAACAGCAGGGGCAGGCCGCCGAGCGCGAGCAGCGGGAGCAGCACGGGGTGCAGCGCGACCAGCGCGGCGCCCACGCCGACCGTGGCGATCGACGACCCGAGGAGGTCGAACATCCCCTGCGTGACCTGGAAGGGCCTCGAGAGCGCGTTGACGCGGACCCGCTGCAGACGGTCGTAGAAGGCGGGCGACTCGAAGTGCTCGAGCGGGACGCTCGTCGCGACCTCCTGCACGTCCTCGGCCATCAGCCGCGCCACGTGCTCGCCGAGCACCCGGCGGGCCGAGGCCTGGAGCCCCCCGGCGACCGAGGCGAGGCCGGTCAGGGCGGCCAGGGCGAGGACCGGTCCGGTGACCGCCGCGACGCCGCTCGTGCCGTCGGCGAGCGCGAGCAGCACGTCGAGCAGCGCGGAGACGACGAGCACCTGGCCTGCCAGCGCCCCCGCGACGAGGACCTGGAGGACCAGCATCGCGACGAACAGGGGCCGGCTCGCGCGCCAGGACACCTGCAAGGAGCCGCCGAGCAGGCGCAGCAGGCGGCGTCCCCTGCGCTCGTCGCTCTCCGGCGTCCCGCCCACCGCGCTGTCTGCCACCGACCGCTCCGTCCTCCGCCGGGGCCCGGCCCGGCCTCACACACGCTAGCCGTGCCGGGGCGGCAGGAGGACGGTCCGGGCGAGAATTCGCCCGCTGCCGACGCCCCACCGTCGCCGAGCGCTCCCTATCCTGCCGGGATGGGGGCACGACCGACGGTGCGCCGCCCGCTGGCGCAGATCCTGCTCGACTCCGTCGTGCCCTCCGACCGTCCGCCGCCGGGCCCGACGCCCGTCCCCCTCGACGGCATACGGCTCGAGCTCCTGGCCGACGCCGCCCAGGACCATCGGATCCTGCCCGCGGTGGCGAAGCACGTCGCGGGCCGCCCGGACTGCCCCGAGCCGTGGCGGGCGCCGCTGCGGCGCGCTCGCGACGAACAGGTGGTGCGCCACCTGGGCGCGCTCGCCGAGCTCGCCGTCCTGGGTGCGGCGCTCGACCGCGCCGGGGTGCCGTGGGTGGTGGCCAAGGGGCCGGCGGCGGCCGCGCTCTGGCCCTCGCCGGACATGCGGGAGTACTACGACCTCGACCTGTACGTGCCGCGGGCGGGTTTCCGGGCGGCGGTCGAGGCGCTGCACGCGGCAGGCTGCACGGGCGTCGACCGCAACTGGCCCCTCATGGCGCGCGAGCGGCGCGCGGAGTACGCGATGCGCGGGCCCCTCGGCGTGCACCTCGACCTGCACTGGGACTTCGCCGTGCCGCACGGGTTGCGGCGCAGCTTCCGCAC
Organism: Isoptericola sp. NPDC056134; assembly: GCF_042264825.1. NCBI lineage: Bacteria > Bacillati > Actinomycetota > Actinomycetes > Micrococcales > Promicromonosporaceae > Isoptericola > Isoptericola sp. NPDC056134. Next base: position 7,090 of record NZ_JBHJVM010000005.1, on the reverse strand, counting down.
CGACCCCGAGGCCATGATCGCCCGGCGCCGCACGCTGGCGCTGGGCGGCGGACGGGACGTCCCGTCGTTCGACCCGGTCGACTCGGTCCTGGTGCTGGCGTTCCACGCGGCTCAGGCGGGTGCGGGGCGGCTCCTGTGGCTCGTCGACGTCGCCGGCGCCGTCGCGGCGTGCGACGGTGCGCGGCAGGAGGTCGGCCCGCGTGCCCGAGCCATGCGGATCGATGCGCCGGTGGCGCTCGTCGTCGACCGCGCCGCGCGGGTGCTCGGTGGCCTGGGCGGTGAGTCGCTCGGCGGCACGGGTCTGCGGGCACCGAGCGCGCTGCGGGGCGCCGCCGCCGCGCTCGACCGCCGCCGCGGCGTCCCCGACCTGCCCGGCGACCCGCACCGCGGCGGCCGGCTCTACACCGCGGCACGGCCGCGGGCATGGGCGACGACGACGGCTCTGGTGGGGCACGCCGTCGCGCAACGCCGGATCGAGCGTGCGCTCCGGCGGGGGCTGCCCGACGCCGGGGAGAAGGCGCTGCGCCTCGACGTCCCGGACGCGCGGGCCCGGGAGGACTACCTCCGGTTCGTCGACTCGGGGGTCGGCTGACCGTCTCGCGAGCCCGGTCGGCTCGCCAGCACCGCCCACGGCGCGACGACCCCGACCAGCAGCAGGGCTCCCACGACGTCGCTGGGCCGGTGGGCCTGGGTCGCGACGTTGGCCCAGGCAGCCAGGAGCACGGAGGTCGCGAGCACCGCCGTCGCCCACCCGTCCGGGCGGCGACCGAGCAGGAGGACCACGGCGACGCACGAGGCCGCGAGCGTCGCCGTGTGGGCGCTCGGGAAGGTGTTGTGGAGGTAGCCGTGGGCACCCAGGAAGGGCCGGGGCAGGACGACGTCCCGCAGGACGGTCGCGAGGCCGAGGACGACGAGCGGGAGCCCGCCCACGACGAGGGCGCGCCCGCCCGCTCGCCGCCGCACCGCCACGACGAGGACCGCGACGAGGACGCCCGCCGCGACGACCGGCAGGAGCGCGCGCACCAGGCGCGCGGCGCCGGCGAGGATCGGCTCGGGGGCGGTCAGGAGCGCGAGACCCGCGACGTCCGCGCGCTGACCCGGCTCGGTCAGCACCGCGACCGCGAAGAGGGCGGCGAACAGGCCGGCCGACGTGGCGGACACGGCGAGCGCGACCGGGCCGCGGTGCCGCCGGTCGGTCACCCGGCCCGCCGTCCTGGGCGCGTCACCCGATGGCCGCCATGGTCCGGTCCAGCTCCGCCTCGACGTGCCGCGCGATCTCCAGGGACGCGGTGGCGGCGGGCGACGGCGCGTTGATGACGTGCACCTGCCGGGGTGCGGTGCGCACGAGGAAGTCGTCCACCAGCCGTCCGTCGCGGTGCAGCGCCTGAGCGCGGACGCCGGCGGGGGCGGGGTGCAGGTCGTCGGCGGTGGTGCCGGGCAGCAGCCGCGCGACGGAGGCGGCGAACAGCGTGCGCGACACGGAGCGGGCCACCTCGGCCGCGCCGGGCACGAGGTTGCGCCCGGCGAGCCGCCAGAGGCCGGGCCAGGAGGCGGCGTCGACCACGTCGCGCCAGGCGACGTCGCGCCGCCGGTAGCCCTCGCGCGCGAGGGCGAGGACGGCGTTGGGCCCGGCGTGCACGTCGCCGTGCACGCCGCGGGTGAGGTGCACGCCCAGGAACGGGAACCGCGGGTCGGGCACGGGGTAGACGAGGCCGCGCACGCGGTCGGCGGCGCGCGGGGCGAGGTCGAAGTACTCGCCGCGGAACGGCACGATGCGGGCCCCGGGGTCGACGCCGCACGCCAGCGCGAGGCGGTCGGCGTGCAGGCCGCCGCACACGACGAGGGCGTCGGCGACCAGCTCGTACCCGGCGTGGGTGCCCACCTCCTCGACGTCGACCCGGACCTGCGTGCCCACCGTCCGGGCGCCGAGCAGCGCGCGGCCGAGCAGCACGACCCCGCCCGCGTCGCGCACCTGGCGCGCGAGGACGGCGCACACGGCGCGGTAGTCGACGACGCCCGTGGACTCGACCCGCAGGGCGCCGACGCACGCGATCTCGGGCTCGTGCTCGCGCGCCTCGACGGGGTCCAGCTCGCGCACGGGCACGCCGTTGGCGGCCCCGCGCTCCGCGAGGGTCCGCAGCCGGTCGCGCTCGCCGGCGTCGGTCGCCACGACGAGCTTGCCGGTGACGGCGACGGGCACGTCGTGCTCTGCGGCGAACCGCGTCATGGAGGCGGCCCCCGCGGTGCCGAGCCGGGCCTTGAGGCTGCCCGGCGCGTAGTACAGCCCGGAGTGGATGACGCCGGAGTTGCGGCCCGTCTGGTGGCAGGAGAGCTCGCGCTCCTTCTCCAGGACGGTCACGTCGTCGCCGCGGCGCGCGAGCCGCGCGGCCGTCGCGAGCCCGATGATCCCGCCCCCGACGACGACGACCCGCATGCTGCCTCCTCCGGCCGGTGGTGGCGGGCCAGGTCCCTGTCCGGCCCGCCGCTCTCAGGATGTCAGCCCCGGTGCGGCGCGGGGAGGGGTTCCCAGGGTGAACGGTGAGGTGAACCCGCCTGCGCCCGCGTCCTCCGGCATAGTGGGAGGAGCGGGGGCGGCCGGCCCGGCCGTCGCGCCTCGCCGACGAGGAGGAACGGCCATGACTCACGACGACGGCACGCAGCCGGACCCTGGCGAGCCGCGGCCCGACGCGCCCGGGGCGGCCACGCCGTCCGGCGGGACGGAGCCGCCCCGACCCCCGGACCCGTACCAGCAGCCCGAGCCCCGGCCCCAGCCCGGGTACCCGCCGGGCTACGGGCAGCCCGGCTACCCCCCTCCGGGGGCGGGCGCGCCGCAGCCCGGGGAGGCGGGCCCGCCTCCGCCGCAGGCGCAGGGGTACCCGCAGCAGCCGTACGCCCAGCCGTACCCGCAGGGGCAGTACGCCCCGCCGTACGCGCCGTCGGCGGGGACGGACGGATGGTCGATCGCGGCGCTGGTCACGGGCATCCTCGGACTGGCGGTGATACCGATCGTGCTGGGGATCATCGGCCTGTCGCGGATCAAGCGCACGGGCCAGCAGGGCAAGGGGCTGGCGATCGCCGGCATCGTGCTGGGCGCGGTCGGGGTCGTCGTGTGGATCCTGGTCCTCGTCTTCGCGGTCGCGCTGGTCTCCCAGCTCGACCCGAGCGACTTCGAGTCGTTCGACGTGTCGATGGCGTCGCCTCTCGTGCTCCCGGCGCCTGAGGAAGTTTCGTTCAACCGTTGCCCCTAATGCCGTCGGAGCCCTACGGTGTCCCCGACGGCGCGCCGACGCGCCGTCGGTCCCGGGCGTCGGCCGAGCCGCCGCCAGGGCCCCACCGATCGCGAGGGAGCGACGATGAGGCAGCGGGTGAGACGGGCGGTCGCCGGTGCGGCGACCGTGGCGGTGATGGTGAGCGGCGCGGCGGTGACCGGCGTCGTGGGCGCGAGCATGGCGGCGGGGGACGACTCCGTCGTTCTCGAAAACGATTTCGACGTGGCGTACGAGCCATGGGGCCCACGGGGGGCGGTGACGCTCGCGATCTCGGACGACGCGCGGACGGGCGCCGGGGCGCTGTCCGTGACCGGGCGGACGGCCGAGTGGAACGGCCCGGCGACCGCCGTCGGCGGGCTGTTCGCCGCCGGAGGCGACTACGACGTCGAGGCCTGGGTGAAGCTGCCGGCGGGGACGGCGGGCAGCGCGGCCGTGCACATCACGGTCCAGGAGACGTCGGCCGCGGGCGACGCGTACACCTGGGTGGGCGGCGCCGTCGACGCGACCGCCGACGGCTGGGTGCGCGTCGGCGGCTCCTACACGATGCCGTCGGGCCTCACGGCGGCCCAGCTCTACATCGAGGCGGCGCCGGTCGACGGCGCGCACCCGTCGTTCCTCGTGGACGACCTCGTCGTCACGGGCGCCGAGCGCACGTCCCCGCCGGCGCAGGACCTCACCGGCGTCAAGGAGACGGTCGACTTCCCCGTCGGGGTGGCGATCGACCAGCGCGAGACCACGGGCGAGGCGTCCGAGCTGCTGCTGCGGCACTTCGACCAGATCACGGCCGAGAACGGCATGAAGGTGGAGGCCTGGTACGACGCCGAGCACCGGTTCCGGCCGAGCGCCGACGCCGCCGCGCTCATGGACTACGCCGTGGCGAACGACCTGCGCGTGTACGGGCACGTCCTGGCCTGGCACAGCCAGACGCCGGACTGGTTCTTCCAGGCCGAGGACGGCACGCCGCTGACCACGTCCGAGGCGGACCAGGAGCTCCTGCGTGAGCGGCTGCGCACGCACATCTTCTCCGTCGCGGGGTGGATGTCGGACACCTACGGCGAGTTCGGCGGCGGCGAGAACCCGGTCGCCGCGTTCGACGTCGTCAACGAGGTGGTGAACGACGGCGCGACGAGCGACCCGGACGACGGCCTGCGGCGCAGCGAGTGGTACCGGATCCTCGGTGAGGGCTTCATCGACCTCGCCTTCGAGTACGCGGACGAGGCGTTCAACGACACGTACGCGGCCGCGGGCACGGACCGGCCGGTCACGCTCTTCATCAACGACTACAACACCGAGCAGTCGGGCAAGCAGGACCGCTACCACGCGCTCGTCGAGCGCCTGCTGGCCCGCGGCGTGCCGGTCGACGGCGTCGGCCACCAGTTCCACGTGTCGCTGTCCACGCCGGTCGGCGCATTGGCCACCGCGCTCGACCGGTTCGCGGACCTGGGCGTCACGCAGGCCGTGACCGAGCTCGACGTCGGCATCGGCAACCCCGCGACCGCGGCCAGCCTCGTCGAGCAGGGCTACTGGTTCCGCGACGCGTTCCGCGTGTTCCGCGAGCGGGCGGGCGGCCTGTTCAGCGTCACGGTGTGGGGTCTCACGGACGACCGGTCGTGGCGCGACGACGGCGGCCCGCTCCTGTTCGACGGCGACCGCCAGGCCAAGCCGGCGTACCACGGCGCCGTCGACGGCGACGTCCCCGCGCGGCTGAAGTCGGCCGGCGTGTTCGCCGGCGACGTCCCGCTCGACGACGACGCCACGACGTCGCCCGTGTGGGACCGGCTGCCGCGGCACACGGTCCAGGCGGACGACGGCAGCGGCGAGGCGGTGGCCGACTTCCAGCTGCGCTGGGCGGCCGACCACCTCACCGCGCAGGTGCGGGTGACCGACGCCGACCCGGACGACGCGGACGCCGTGACGTTCGACGTCGACGGTGCGACGACCACGGTCGGCCGGGACGGCACGGTGACCGGGCCGGACGGCGCTGCCGCCGTCGTCGAGGCGTCCGACGACGGGTACGTCGTCGTCGCGCACCTGCCGCTGGCGGGCGCCGTCGAGGGCGGCACCGCGGGCCTGGACGTCCGCGTCTCCGACGGTGCGACGACGTCCGGCTGGAACACCCCCGGCTCGCTGGGCACCCTCACCCTCCTGGAGGGGCTGAGCTACCTCGAGGTGGCCGAGGCCACGACGGCGCCGCAGGTCGACGGCGTCGTGGACGACGCGTGGGCCGACGCCTCCGCGGTGAGCACCGACCGGCAGATCGAGGGCGACGGCGGCGCCACGGCGACCGTGCGCACGCTCTGGTCCGGCGACACCCTGTACGTGCTCGCGGAGGTCGCCGACCCGACGCCGGACGTCAGCGGCTCCGACCCGTGGGTGCAGGACTCGGTCGAGATCTTCCTCGACGCCGGCAACGCCAAGAACGGCGCCTACCGGGACGTCGACACGCAGATCCGCATCAGCGCCGAGAACGTCACGTCGTTCGGCACCGGCGACGAGGCCGCGCAGGCGGCCCGCCTGACGTCGGCGACCGCGGCGGTGGACGGCGGGTACGTCGTCGAGGCGGCGGTCGACCTGCTCGGGGCCGGCGGTGCGGGCACCTTCCACGGCCTGGACTTCCAGGTCAACGACGGCACGGCCGGCGCGCGCACCGCGGTGCGGGACTGGGCCGACCCCACGGGCACGGGCTACCAGTCCACCGCCCGGTGGGGCGTCGGGAGGCTCGTGCCGGCGGAGCAGCCCGAGCCCGACGGGCTGGTGAACGTCGTGGCCCCGGCCGTCGTCGCCGACGACCGGAAGGGCACCGCCCCCGGCGCCGTGCTCCTCGCGGACCCGGGGGAGTGGACCTCGCCCGACGGCGAGCGCGTGCGGTACACGTACCGGTGGCTGCGGGACGGCGACCCCGTCCGTCGGGAGCTCGGCGCCCTGACCGACCTCGCCCGGCTGCTCGAGGTGACCGGTCAGGTGCTGCGCGGCAAGGCCGACCCGGAGGCGCTCCTCTCCGTCGCGGGCTCGACCTACCTTGTCGGCGGGGCGGACGTCGGGCACGAGGTGAGCGTCGAGGTGACGGCGCACGCCCGCGGGCTGGACGCCGTCACGGTCGTCTCGGCGCCGGTCGGCCCCGCGCGGAGGTAGCCGGGCCGACGGCCCGCGCGCCGGCCGGCGGCCCGCCCCCGCAGGTGGGGCCGCCGGCTGCCGGTCGTGTGGGGGTCCGGCGAAGACGCCGGTCAGGACGGCCGCGCGGCCCTCGCGGGTGGGTAGCATCGCGGACCGGACGGCGGCCGACCGTCCGTGATCCCCGACGAGCCGACAGACGATCCGACCAGGAGGACCATGAGCCAGCCGCGCGGGTACGACGCCCCCGATGCCCCGCACACCCAGGTGATCCCGCCGCGCCAGGACGGCACGTCGGCGCTGCCGGCGACGCAGGCGCTGGGCGGGTACGACGACGGCACGCAGGTGCTGCCGGCGCGCGGGGCGGGCGGTCATGACGAGGGCACGACCGTGCTGCCGTCCGCGCAGGAGTTCGGCGGGTACGTCGACGGGACGGCGGTGCTGCCGCGGGCCCAGGCGGGCTCCGGGTACGCCGACGGCACGCAGGTGCTGCCGTCCGCGCCGTCGCCCGGGGGGTACGGCGACGGCACGCAGGTGCTGCCGAACGCCGCCCCGCCGCGGCGTACCTCGTCCCGCCCGGTCGGGTCGCTGTCGGCGCCGACCGCGACGCCCGCCCCCCCCACACCCGCCTCCCCCCCCGCCCCGCCCCCACCCCCCCCGCCCGCCCCCCCCCCCGCCCCCCCGGCGACCCCCCCGCCCCCCCCCCCCCT